>JANYAL010000363.1 GCA_025361325.1 Bacteroidota bacterium | reverse complement strand
ATATGCCGTTCCAGGGTATGCAGAAACCGGAACCCAAAACCCCGGATGATGTCAAAGAAGGCCAGCCCGATCTTGATCTAACCGGAGCCCTGTATAATTATGCAGCGAAGGGAAACAAGGTGGAATACCTCGGTACTGACGATGTGGAAGGCACTTCCTGTAACAAGATCAAAGTGATTCTATCCACCGGCAGGGAAGAAACCTATTTCCTGGATGCCAAGACCGACCTGATTGTAAAGACATTGCAAAAAAGAAAGGTAAATGGAACGGAAATGGAAATATCAACCACACTTTCTGATTACAGAGAAGTGGAAGGCGTTAAAATGCCGTTCAGCATCACAGCTAATTACGGTACTGTTACCTTTTCCAGCATCAAAGTGAACCAGGTAATAGATGATAAACTTTACAAACACGAATAGAATAAAAAAATAAACCATGCAAAAAATTACTTTTATACTGTTATATATGCTGGCTGTTCTGGGTTTTCAGCCAGCAACTGCACAAACCCTTGATGAGGTCATTGGCAATTACCTCACCGCCATGGGCGGCAAGGAAAAGATGATGTCGCTGAATACAGTAAAGATCCAGGGTACCCTTAATGTACAGGGTACCGATATATCGATTGTAGTTACCCGGAAACACCTGGTGGGTTCCAGGTCAGATATCAGTGTGATGGGCACAGAGAATTACCAGATTGTGACCCCGGATAAAAGTTCGGTATTTATGCCTGTACAGGGACAGTCAGCTCCGGAAGCCATGCCGGATGATCAGCTCAAGTTTGCTGTAAACCAGTTGGACCTGCAGGGCCCTTTTATAAACCATAAAGAGAAGGGAACAACCGTTGAACTTGTCGGTAAAGAAACCGTAGATGGTATGGATTGCAATAAGTTGAAGGTTGTTTTTAAAAATGGCGCCCTTGTATATTACTTCATTGATACCAAAACCAACCGGATCTGCAAAACAAATACAAAGACCGCTATCAACGGGGAAGAGGTGGATCTAAGTACTACTTACACCAATTATAAACAAAATGCAGATGGATTCTGGTTTCCTTACACCAGTACCAATATGCGCGGGGAAACGAATTACGATAAGATCGAAACCAACATTGCTGTGGACAACAGTATTTTTAAAGTGAATTGAATCACCTGGCCCGTTAGTTCATAAAAGGGCCGATCATTTTTGGTTGATCAGCACATACATATATCCTTGAAACAGCCCGCTCGTATATTACCAGGACTTTAATCTTTTTTATGAAGAAATCAGTTCCATTAATTATCGCCTTATTCATTGCATCAACAGCATCAGCACAGATCAATTCCGCTACATTCGGTATGATGGAAGCCCGCCATATCGGGCCCGCCACCATGGGTGGCCGTATCACGGCCATTGAGGGGGTGAACAATGAACCCCGTACCATCTATGTGGGTACTGCAGGTGGCGGGGTATGGAAGACTACCAATGCCGGCGTCTCCTTCAAATCCCTGTTCGACAAATACTGCCAGAGTGTTGGCGCCCTCGCCATCGATCAACAGAATCCCAATACAATATATGCGGGTACCGGCGAAAGCAATATGCGCAATACCGTTTCCATCGGGGAAGGGCTCTACAAATCCACAGATGGGGGTGATAACTGGACCCGAACTGGAGGACTCGACAGTACCGAACACATCAGCAAGATCATCATTGACCCGAAGAATTCCAATACATTATATGTTGCCAGCCCCGGCCCTTTATGGAGCGATAGCAAAAACAGGGGACTTTATAAGTCAACGGATGGAGGAAAGACCTTTGAGAAAATATTATACATCAACGAAAAGACCGGGGTGGCGGATATCGCTTTAGATCCCGTTTCTACCAATACTATATATGCCACCACCTGGGAATTCCGCCGTATGCCCTATGCCTTTAGTTCCGGCGGTAAGGGTAGTGGTATCTATAAAAGCACAGACGGAGGCAAAACCTGGAAGGAACTGACCAACGGGTTGCCTCCAAAGCCTTTTGGCAGATCGGCCATAGCGCTGGCGCCCAGTGCCCCCAATAACTTACTGGCCATCGTTGAAGCGGAGAAGACGGGCTTATATATTTCTGCCGACGGAGGTGAAAGCTGGAAACCCCAAAGTGCTAGCATGAACGTGGTATCAAGGCCCTTTTATTTCAGCTGCCTGGTCATCGATCCCAAAGAACCTAAAAGAGTGTACAGGCCCGGTTTCTCCTTCAGCTACAGCGATGACGGCGGATACTCCTTCGCCGACGGAAGCGGCAACGTACATTCCGATCATCATGCCCTGTGGATCAATCCCAATTATACCAACCAGATGTTCCTGGGTACGGACGGCGGGCTGTACATGAGTAATGACCGCGGCGCAAGCTGGATGATGCTTCCTTCACTGCCGGTTTCCCAGTTCTACCATGTAGCCTTCGACAATAAGGAACCTTATAACATCTTTGGCGGACTGCAGGATAATGGCAGCTGGTACGCGCCATCGCAAAGCGCCGGTGGTATTGAGAACAGCGACTGGAGAACGATCAACGGAGGCGACGGCTTCTGGGTGCAGGTGGACGGCATGAATCCCGATATCGTTTACGCGGAATCGCAGGGAGGAGAGATCTCGCATATAGACCTGAAACAGGGAAAATCTTTTAGTATCAAACCGCAACCCGCGCTCAATGATGAAAAACTCCGGTTCAACTGGAACACCCCCATCGTAATTGGGGCAAAGAACAAAAGAAACATCTATATCGCTGCCCAGTACCTGTACCGCTCCACGGATGAAGGAAAGAACTGGACCCGGATATCTCCCGACCTTACCACGAATAATAAGGAAAAACAACAACAGGAAAGTTCAGGCGGACTCAGTGCAGACAATACTTCTGCCGAGAACCATTGTACCATCTTCACGATGGCAGAATCACCGCTGGATGAGAACCTGGTATGGGCAGGCACCGACGATGGTAACCTGCAATACACCACCGACGGCGGAAAGACCTGGACCAATGTGGCTGCCAATTATCCATCTGCAGGCATCCCTGCACAGACCTGGGTAAGCAGTATCGAACCTTCCGCCTTCGACCGGAATATCGTGTACGCCACATTCGATAACCACATGTATGGCGATCATAAGACCTATATCGCACGCTCCAATGATATGGGTAAGACCTGGACCCTCTTCAAAAGCGATGAGTTTACAGGTTTTGCGCATAAGATCAAAGAAGATAAGATCAACCACGAACTCTTGTTCGCGGGTACCGAGATGGGATTATTTGCTTCCCTGGATGGAGGCAACAACTGGTTCCGTATGAAGAACAATATTCCCTGGAAAGCCCTGGTAAGAGATATACAGGTGAATCCCGTTACCAGCGATCTGCTGCTGGCTACCCATGGGAGGGGAATATTGGTGGTCGACAATATCAGTCCCATGCGCAGCATGACTACGACTGTGGCCGACAGGGATGTGGTGGTCTTTGACCCCGGGTCCATGAAACTTACCATGGGTAAGGGATATATCGGTTCGGGTAACGGTGAAGGCTATGTTTCGGGTAATGCCTCCCAGGAGGCGCCTATTCAATATTATTTCAAGGACAGGGTGAATACCGGCGATGTAAAAGTGGAGATCTACGACAAGACGGGAAAACTGGTTCAGAGCATCCCGGGCACCAAACGCAAGGGGATCAATATTGTGCGGTGGAATATGCGTAGCACACCTCCCAAAGTGGCCGGGGGAGGTACCAAGATGGACTTCGGCGGATTTGTGGCACCCATGGTATTGCCGGGCGACTATACCGTAAAACTGAAAGTTGGAAATACCTATTACGAGAACAAGATCAGGCTGGAACGCGACCCCGCATCGGATATGACCCAGGCTGACATGGAAGAACAATACAATGCCGCCATGCAGCTGTACGGCATGCATGAACGCCTGGCAAAACTGGTGGACAGCATCAGCAAACATGAAAGGATATTAAAGGAGAACTTAGACAAAATAAAGAACCCGAAAGTGAAGAAACTTGTGCAGGAGTACAACGACAAACTGGAAGACCTTCGAAGCAAATTGCTGGCCACCAAACAGAAGTCCATGTTTGCTGATGAGAAAAAACTACGGGAGGACATCACAGAAGTATATGGCAGTATCTGCCGCCAGGAGACCCGGCCCAGCAACTTACAGCTGGAAAGGACAAAAGTGCTGCAGCAACAGCTTGGCGATGCGGAAAAGATGGAAACAAACATCAATACCCAATATCTCGAAAGAGTGAATGCCGCCCTCTTGAAAGAGAAGCTGGATAACCCGGTGTTGAAGACCAGGATGAATCAGTAATGTGTTCGTGAATAGTGATTGGTGAATCTGATGCTGCAATTTGTACTCGTATTAAATTCTAAGGCCGCATTCACTATTCACGATTAACTATCCCTAAAATATCAAGATGAGAAAACTTGCTTTATTTACCTGCCTGGCTGCTGTAACCATGCCCGGGCTTTCCCAGAAAAAACAAAACCCTGCTGTCAATAATACGGACAGTATTTTATTCAGCAAGGTGAAATACCGGCTGGTAGGCCCTTTCCGGGGCGGCAGGAGCGGTGCAGTTACAGGCGACACGAAACAAAAGAATACCTTTTATTTCGGAAGTACAGGCGGTGGTGTATGGAAAACCATCGACGGTGGCAGCAACTGGAAGAATATCAGTGATAAATATTTCGGGGGTAGCATCGGCAGCGTAACCGTGGCCCCCAGCGACAATACCATATTGTATGCGGGTGAAGGTGAAAATACCTTACGCGGCAACGTAAGCGAAGGCTTCGGCATCTGGCGCAGTGATGACGGAGGAAGAAGCTGGCGCAACCTCGGACTGAAGGACACCCGGCATATCATCCGTATCGTCATACATCCCAAGAACCCCGATATCGTATGGGTGGCAGCCATTGGGCACCTGTTTGGCCCGAACACGGAGCGGGGTATCTTCAAAACAACCGACGGTGGAAAAACCTGGAACAAGGTATTGTATGTGAATGACCAGACCGGTTGCAGCGACCTGGTCATGGAACCCGGTAATCCCAATACACTCTATGCAGGCACCTGGCGTATACAGCGAACACCCTACAGCCTCGAGAGCGGAGGCGAGGGAGGAGGCATCTGGAAAAGTATGGATGGTGGCGATACCTGGAAGAATATATCGGGCAATAAAGGTTTACCCAGGGGCCTCTGGGGCATCGTGGGTATTACGGTATGCCCCTCCAATACCGACAGGGTATACGCG
>JANYAL010000334.1 GCA_025361325.1 Bacteroidota bacterium | reverse complement strand
CCAAAAAGTAATTTTTGAAATAATTAATCCGAAATCACAATTTAAAATTGGTGAAAATATCAATGTAAATATTTTCTCAAAAAATGTTTCAACCCAGGTAGTTATAGCAAACTGGGCGATTGCAGAAATAAACGGGAAACCGGCAGTTTTTGTAAAAGATAAAGCTGAGCAATTCAGTATCAGTTATATTAATAAAGGCTTATCCAACGGGAAATACACAACGATTATCAAAGGTGTGGAAGAAGGCGAAAGAGTTGTAGTGAGCGGAGTATATCAAATGAAAACAATCTATTTAAATCAATAAATCTTCAAACAAAAATTCAAAGAAATGCAACACTTAAAACTCAAAACAACTATGGTAGTTGCCATTACGGCTACAGCCTTATTCATGTCTTCCTGCAAAAAAAAGATAGTATGACAACTGTTGAAAAAAATATCAATTATCCTGCGGCGTATATAATTAATGGTGAAAGCAGCACCATTTCTGTTATAAAACTAAGTACCAATACAATTACTGACAGTATTGAACTAATGGGCAGTAGTGGCTCCATGATTATGTGGCCGCACCATATTTATCATCATCAAAATGCAGCCATACATCACATGACTATTGGCGTGCCGGGTATGGACTTAAGTGGCGGCCATACCGGTGGTATGCCTGGTATGACTGGCAGAGTGGTTGTAATGGATGCTGTAAAAGGAATAATTCTGAAAAACTTTGAAGTGCCCGTGATGAACCATAATGCTGTGTACTCACCGGATGGATCAGAAATATGGATTTCCCAAATGGGCATGATAGGTAAAGTGTTGGTGTATGATGCTGCAACCTATGCTTTGAAAAATACCATCATTGTGGGTCAGGAGCCAGCAGAAATTACATTTAGTGCAGATGGCACTAAAGCCTATGCATGCAATGGAATGGATAATACAGTATCTGTAATTAATCCCTCTACCAAGGCTGTTTTAACCACTATCAATGTCGAAATGAATCCCGTCGGCGCATGGCCTTCCTCCATTGGTAAAATGTTTATTGATAATGAAGACGGCCAGAGCATTTCAGTGATTGATGTGGCTAACAACACAAACGATGCAACTATCATTCTGACTTTCAAGCCGGGGTATGCATCTTATAATGCAGCAATGAGTGAGTTGTGGGTAACCGATGCCACAAATGGAAAAGTTGTTTACTATAAGGATATGGGTGGAAATTCCTGGATGAAACATGGTGAGTTTGCAACGGGTGCTGATGCGCACGCCATCGCATTTACTAATGATGGAGCAACAGCTTATGTTACCAACCAGGGAGCAAATACGGTGTCAGTTATTAATGTAACTACTCATACAAAAATTAAAGATATAGCAGTGGGTAAAAAACCCAATGGAATTGTATTAAAATATTAATCTCAAGAAATTAATTAACAATGAAACAGTTCAAAATCGTTCTTTCAATGGCTATAGCAGTTTTTTGTTTTACTGCCGTACATGCACAATCAACAAAAACAGGCAATATAACAGTAACGGCAGATACTGTCGTTTATCAATGCCCCATGAAATGCGAGGGAGATAAAACTTATAATAAAACAGGTAAATGCCCAAAGTGTAATATGGATTTGAAAGTTGTACCAAATCAGATACCGGTTACGGCTGTATACCTATGCCCCATGAAATGTGAGGGTGATAAAACTTATGTTAATGCAGGTAAATGTCCGGTTTGCAAAATGAATCTAACCAAAATGGAAGCAAAAAAACAACCAAACAATCATAAAGGTCATAATCATAATTAAATTATCAATTAAATAAAAAGCAAATGAAACAGGTATTAAAAATTTTAATGGCTGTTCTTGCCATCAGCACAGTAACCACTTTTATAGCATGCAATAACAGGGGTGAAAAAATAACCAACACAACAGATTCGACCAAAACTGAACTTGCACATGAAGGTGGCGACCATATTTATGCCTGCCCCATGCACCCGGAAGTAACAGGTAAAGAAGGCGACAACTGTTCCAAATGCGGTATGAAACTGGAACATAATGATAACGCAGTGGACCCGGGCAACACAGAGGGGCCAGGCAATGTTACAATAAAGTTTAAAATCGATCCTGTATTGGTAAACCCTGGCCAGGAAGTGACTTTATCGCTAATACCAAAAATGAAGGACAAGCCTGGTGCGCAGGTGCCCTTGGATGTGGAGCATACAAAAAAAATTCACCTGATTGTTGTAAGTGAAGACCTTAGCTGGTTCACTCATATTCATCCTGAATTAAACGCTGATGGTTCTTACACAGTAAAGGAGAAATTCCCTTTCCCCGGTAAGTACACCCTGTTTGCAGATTACAAACCAAGCGGTGGCAATCATACCGTCGATAATTTAAGCTTAACAGTTGCCGGTACTGCACCAGCCGCAAAATCTTACGTAGCTGATAAATTAACTGGTGCAGCCGGTGATGGTTTTGCTGTTTCTCTTAAACCCGAAGGCGGCAAGTTTTTAACCAATATGCCTATGCATATAAATGCTGTAATGATGCTGAATGATAAAGAAGTAGATGTAAATACTTTAGAAGATTACCTGGGTGCTAAAGCACACATGGTTGTAGTTAGCCTTGCCGGAAAAAAGTATTTACATGTACACCCGAGTGTTGAGGGTGGCAAGTTTGATTTACATACCACATTTGATAAACCGGGTATTTACCGTGGCTGGATTCAGTTTCAGAGCAAAGGTAAAGTTTACACCAGCGATTTTGTATTGAAGGTAGCTGAAGGAACAACCGCCAATATGAAAGGTATGGAGCATGATGATATGAAGGATATGAAAGACATGAAACAGTAATTTTTAAACCATAAAAACAAAATAAAATGAAAGTATTAAAAGTAAAAACAATCATTGCTGCAATTACAATGATGTTATTGGGTATCACTACTACCTATGCACAAAAAAATCCGCACAATGTAGGTGTGGTAGGTAAAGGTCCGCATGGCGGTACCATACAGGAAGCTGAACCTTACCATGCTGAAATACTGGTAAAGGACAATAAAGTGTATGTCTATTTTTTGGATGCTGATATAAAACCACTCAGTAACAAAGGGACAACCGGTACTGCTGTGTTACAGTTTAAAGACGCCACTACTGCAGTTGTAAATCTTTTGGCTATTGGTTCAGAAGGTTTTGTGGTTGACGATCCAAAAGCAGCAACGTTTAGTAACTGTATTGTTTCAGCCAAAGTCAACGGCAAATCAGTTTCAGCAAAGTTTAAAAACTATACAAATAAAAAAACCTCTCTACC
>JANYAL010000349.1 GCA_025361325.1 Bacteroidota bacterium | reverse complement strand
TTTCTATTTCGGCATCCCCGCCATTCAATTTGATATTGGCCAGTTCCGTGATGGACTTCAATTTTCCATTGGGCAGAAAGATTTCCTGCCTGCCCAGGTCGCTGACACCCTGCTGCCTGCTGCCATGGTAGATCATGCGTATATTGTTCACCTGTTCATTTTCAAATACAGTACCCACTACGTTGCCCTGCGAAGCATTCTGAAGCTGGTACTGCAGGTTCGTGGGGGTAATGCCAAACTGGGCCAGCCTGGTATAATCCGGTTCTATACTTACAGACGGTCCGGCAATGACGATGCCGTTGAACACATCCGCGGTTCCTTTTATATCGCTGATCAATAAACCTGCCTGCTTTGCCAGTTCCTGCAGTTTTAGGGGGTCATCCCCGAAGATCTTAACTTCCACCGGTTGCACGGAACTCATCAGGTCGCCGAGCATGTCACCGATCACCTGTCCAAAGTCTATCCGCAGGGCCGGCTGCGTGGATTCTATCTTCTTTCGTATATCATTGATGACCTCTTCGGTGTTCTTCTTCCGGTTTTTTCTGAGCTGTATCAGGTAATCGCCCCGGTTAGGTTCTGTGATGAAGAATCCCATCTGGGTGCCGGTCCTGCGGCTGTATGCCTCCACTTCCGGCGTGGTTGCTATCAGTTTCTCCACTTCAATGAGCATACGGTCTGTCTCCTCGAGTGAAGTGCCTGGCGGGGAGTTGTAATCCAGTACGATACTGCCTTCATCAATGTCGGGCAGGAAACCAGTTTGCAGTTTGGGCAGTATGAACCAGATCAGGAATGCCAGTGCGGCAATGACCAGGTAACTGAACCATGGCCTGCGGATGAAGAAAGATACCCAGGCCTGGTTTTTGATGTGGCTGATGTCCTTCTTCCTGGAGAATTTTTTCAGCGCCTCCTTTCGTTTGCTGGTGAGCAATACGTAGGTGACCGGCAGGAGGAGCCAGGTCACAAAGAACGAACAGACCAGGGTGATGATCATCGTATTGGTCATCACTTTGAAATAGGCACCGGCCACCCCGCTCATGAGCACAAAGGGAAGAAAGATCACGATCGTACTCATGGAAGATCCTACCATGGCAGGGAAGAGGTATCGTATGGCCTGCTTCACCACGTTGGTGGAATATTCTTTTGGATGTTCTTCCTGGGTACGGTGTATCTGTTCCACCACCACGATAGCATCGTCTATGATAAGACCGATAGCTGCTGCAATAGCACCCAGGGTCATGATGTTGAAAGTGTATCCCAGGGCATACAGCGCTATGAGGGTAAGGGCCAGTGTTACCGGTATGATGATCAGTATAGTAGCACTGGCCTTGAAGGAGCGCAGGAAAATGATGGCTACGAAAATGGCAAGCAAGAGTCCCATCCACAGACTGTCATTCACACTTTTGATGGAACCCTTTACAAAGTCGGACTGGATATAATAAGGCTTGATGCTGACATCGTGCGGAAGGATCTTTTTCAGTTCCTCGATCTTTGCCTCCATGTCATCAGAAAGGGCTACCACATTGGTATTGGGTTGTTTGATGATAGCAACGAGGATACCTTCGTGGCCATTGGCATTGATCTTGGTATATTCCACCCCTTCCCGGATCTCCACATCGGCCACATCAGCCAGGTAGATGATCCTTTTGCCGTTATTGCTGATCACAATATGCTGCAGGTCGTCTTTAGAATGTACAGATGCATCCGTTACAGTGAGATAGAGATAGCGGTAATCCGACATGAAGCCGTTGCTCCTGATAAAGTTAGTGGCATTCAGCGCCGTGGTTATGGCGTCGGGGGTGAGGCCGAGGGAACTCATTTTCTGAATATTCAGAAGCAGCCAGTATTCTTTTGTTTTGCCACCGATAATACGCACTTCCGATACCCCATCCACCTGGGAGAGAAAGGGTTTGATGGTATACACAGCAAGCTGTTTCAATGCGATGGGTGATCGGTCATGGCTTTCCAGGGTATAGCCCATCACCGGCAGGATAGATGGGTTCATCTTTTCCACGGTGATAGAAAGGTCGGGTGGGAGGGTATTGCGGATTTCGCTGATCTTGGCTTCGATGCGCTGCTGGCTGAGGTCGATATCGGCCTTCCAATCGATGAAAGCAGAGATCTCACAACTGCCCCGGCTGGTGGTGCTGCGTATCGTTTTAAGGTCGGGGATCTGCTTGATGGCATTCTCCAGGGGCTTGGTTACATTCACCATCATTTTGTTCACGGGCTGAAGACCGCCATCTGCAATGATCTTTATCTTGGGGAATGTGATTTCAGGAAATAAGGATGACTGGAGCTTAGAATAAGCAAACACACCTCCTGCCAGGATCAGGACCAATACTACTGTAAGCGGGTTCTTATGGGTATGGAAGAAATGTAATTTCATCCTATTGTTTCATGATTTGAACTTTTGCCGTATCGCCCAGGCCGTAATTACCCGTTACCAGTATTTTATCAGTTGCGGAGAAAACGGGGGAGAGGATCTCTACCCGGTCCGGAATCTCTATCCCTTTTTTTACGATCACCTTCGCAGCCATGGAATCGTTGAACATCTTCATGACCCAGAATTCCGATTGTGTTTCGTTGGTGAGGACGGCCGGTTTGGGAAGCGAAGAGGCACTGGCCCTGGAGGTCTTCACCACTTTCACTTTTGCGATCAGGTTCTCGGGAAGTGCATGGCTGGCATTCACTTTTAGTATAATGCCCTGTGTCTGCGAGCCGGCATCCATTGTAGGCATATTTCCGCTGATCTGTCCCGTTAATTTCTCCCCGTCGGGCAAGAGCATCTCGAGGGAATGCTTGCCTGATACAAAGGGCCTGAGTTCATAAGGCATGTCCATGAGGAACACAAAGCTTTTGGTATCTGTGATCACGGCCAGCTGGTCTCCATCCTGTACATAATCACCGTTCTGATGATTGACCTGTGAGATGAAGCCCGAGCCATTTGCCCGGATGGTATTTACCCCGGTGAACCGGAATGTGGAGTCCAGGATGGATATGCTGTTACCGATACTATGGGCCTCCTTAGTTTTTACGGTATATAGTGTTTGTCCGCTGCTAACTGATTTATTCAGTTCCACATAGGCCGATTGCAGGTATCCTGTTGCATTGGCCCGTACAATCCATTTTTGCAGGAAGGAAGAAGTGGCATTCAACTCCACATATTCCTCCATGGTTTCATTGCTGATCGTTGTTACGGTCACCGGTGTGCTTACGTTGGCCGGCTCTTCGTTAGTTTTAGACTCACCGTTCCTGCAGGATCCCAGCATAGTGAGTAGTATAAAATAAGGGAAACTTTTTTTCATGGCGGTCGGTTTATCGGTTCCAGTAATTGAGCTGGTTTATGATCTGCAGCCTTGTGATCAGGTTCTGCGTTATGAGGTTCTTCACCTGAATATAGTTGTTGAGTGCCAGGATATAATCGGTTACCCTGGCTTCCCCCACTTCCAGCAGTTTCCCGTTCACTTCAATCAGGCTCTGGGTGTATTTTAACTGCCCCCGGATATTTTCGATGAGTGCTTCGGTGGCACCCAACTGCTGTTGGAGTTGGTTTAGCTGCTGGTTATACTGGTTGCTGAAAAAGGCACGATTGTTCTGCCTGGTCCTTTCCGCTATAGCGATCTTGTTGTATTGCAGGTTTTTTTGTTTACCATCATAGATAGGGATAACGGCACTGATGCCAAAACTGGTGCCAAAGTTTTTGTAAGGATCCAGGATGAAACTGCTCATATAACCTGCATTGGCATACAGGTTGATCTTCGGTTTATAGCTCATGTCCACCAAAGTCCTGCTGTTCCTGAGTTTCAGACTGTCCAGCTCAAACTGTTTAAAGAACATAGAATGGTATGTGTCTGGAATAGGTAAAGTGGGCAGATCGGGTGCTTTCAGTTCGGTCCTTGCTGTATCATTAATTCCGCAGAGATAGGCCAATCCGGCGTAATCATACCTGTACTGGATCTCCTGTTGTTTCAGGAGCAGGTCCTGTTGTTGGAGGGTCACCAGGAATGTTAGGTAGTCAACTTGTTTGTAAACATTTTTTCGGGTAAGTTCTTTAAGGATGACTTCTTCGCCGGAAAGCAGGGTTTTTATCTCATTGATGAATTTGAGCTGAAGCTGGTCGCCATAGGCTGTAATATATTGTGCGCTGACTGCCCTGGTGATATCTTGTTCCGTGATCCGGGCGGTATTGTCGAGCGACTGGTTCTGAAGGGAAATAGTCTGGAACTGTGCGTTCACCACGTTGGTGTTCAACAATTGTTTATTGACGCCCAGGAGCGCATTAAAATTGGCTTTGTTCGTCAGCACGGCATCATACCCCCATCCACCGATTACAGGAGAGAAGGAATTGGTACTGCTGCCGCTCACCTGTGGTTTATAGGCTGCCCTGATCAGCAGGCTGTCGTACCTGCCCGATGCGATCTGGTTCCTGAGATCATATAATAACGGGCTGCTGGTCTTTGCCAGTGACAGGAAATAGTTTAGCCGGTCCTTCTGTGCAAACAATGCACCATTAACTGTAAGTAATAAGATCAGGGTCAATCGGGTTCTCATGCCAACGTTCTTTTGCCCGGTCAGATTTTATATCATTTTCCAACTTCCAGCACCTGGAAGGTTCCCGGTTTCATTTTAGGCCTTCCCTTTACGTTGGGGTCGGCTGCTTCAAAATCTGCCGTGGGCAGGTAAAGGTTATGTGTAGTTTTATCGATGGCAATGGTTCTTGCCCCTCTTTTGGTGACGATATTTTCCACAACAGTGAATTTACCGGCATTTTCCTCATGGATCACTGTTATAGTACCCTCTCCGTTCGATGTATATACATTCTTTGAACCCGGGTCAAAGACCACACCGTCGCACCCATCACCGATAGATGGTGTATCTACAATGCTGCCGTCGGTGGCATTCATGATCAGTAGCTTCTTGTCGCAGCCAGCGAAAAGCCTTTTAGTCACAGCGTCATAGGCAAGGCCGGTTGGTCCCTCTGCCGGGGAGATGCTCCAGTGATTCGTTACTTTAAATGTTTTTGCATCTATGACAACGATCTCATTTTTGTCCTCTATGTTCACGAATATTTTACCGGCGCCGTCGCTTACGGCTGTTTCGGGTTTACCACCCACCTCTACGCTATCTGTTACTTTATTCTGCAAGGGATCGATGAAACTGAGGTTTTTGCTGCGTCCGTTGCACGTGATTATTCTTTTAGAAAAAGGGTCATAGAAAATGGCATCGGGGTTTTGCCCGGTAGGAATCTGTGCCAGTATCTTATTGGTATTCATGTCGAATACAGTAACATTGTTCAAACGGCCGTTGCTGGTAAAGCCTTTCTTGTTCGATACGTCAAATGCGATTCCGTGAACCCCGGTGGTATTCTCGATGACTCCTACGGAATCGCCCGTTTTGTTATTGATCACATTCACCTGCGTGCCATGGCTGAGGTATAACCAGTCATGAACGGGACCTACTTCGATATAATCCCATCCGCCGCTGCTCGCAATATGAAAGGTACGGGTAACATGCATCCCGGTCTTCTGGGCCTGGGAATGTAATACTGCAACAAGTGCAAAAAAGAGAACTGGAATTACTTTTTTCATGATTAGGTTTTTATTATGTGGGCTTTTATAAAAGGAAAGATTGATTGCTTCATTCTGGCTTTAAAAATAGGGTATAATCTCTTTAGAACTTTGTAAATATAACAGGAAGACCCAAAATCACTCGTCGCATCCGACATCCCCTTCGTCGACCAGGGGTCATCCATTTTCGTGATCCCGTTCTTCTTTCAAATACCGAAGCGTAAACATAAAATCACATTCTGAAGAAAAACTGGAGTTGTGTGTTAAGATTGCGTTAAGCGGGGTACAGCAGGCTTAATGCGCAATACTTGAAAAATGTATGCTGAAAGATTGTAACCCATTTATGAACTGGTAACTGATGGAATATCCGGCCATATCACAAATCTGTTTAACAATAGATAGCCCCAGGCCGTTTCCTTCTTGCCTGCTGTTGGCATGGCGGTAGAATCTCTGAAACACTTTTTGGTGATCCAGTTCCGGAAGAAAGGAGGTATTTGCAATGACCAGGCTATTATTAGAAAGCATAATATTGATGCAACCGTTCTGAATATTATACCGGATGGCATTGTTTAGCAGGTTATTGAGGAGAATATCCACCAGTTGCCGGTTAGACAGGATGGCGACAGGTACTAGCGTCAAAGACATCTGCAGTTTCCCGATTTCTATCATTTCTTCAAAGAGGAGCAGTTTTTCACGTACCTGTTCATCCAGGCGGATGGTTGCCTTTTCCGTAAACTGGTTGTTCTCGATCCTGGTTAGAAGCAACAAGGATTGGTTCAGGTTGGATAACCTGTGTAGTGCATTATAGATTTCCTGCAGGTGTTTAAGTTGGTGCTCATTGAGGGTCTCGTCCTGTATCATCACATCCAGTTTTGAATTGATAATGGCCAGGGGGGTTTGCATCTCATGTGCGGCATTCTCGGTGAAGTTCTTTAACCTCAGGTAGTCCTGGTTCACCCGTTTACCCATTATTGTCACTGCTTCATTAAGATCTGCAAATTCCTTTATCGTAGTGAATTCCAGTTTTAGTTGAGGATTACCGGACAGGTTGAATTTTTTAAGCCTGCCCAGGGTGTTGTTGAAGGGTTGCCAGAGATTGTTTAGCAGTAACCGGTTGATGATGAAGAGTACCAGCAACAGCACCAG
>JANYAL010000324.1 GCA_025361325.1 Bacteroidota bacterium | reverse complement strand
CTCGCTTTCTTATTTACGTGCGGAGAACGCAGTACGGTGAATATCTTCTTGTGCGTAGGCAAAGGAATGGGACCTGTTACCACAGCACCCGTGCTGCGTACAGTCTTAACGATCTTCTCGGCAGATTTATCCACCAGATTATGGTCGTAAGACTGTAGTTTTATTCTGATTCTCTGTGACATATGTAAAGAACTTTAGAATTACCTTTTTTTAATTTGGAGTGCAAAGGTAAGGGAGAAAACTCAAACAACAAAGTGTTTGTTAAATATTTTTGGGAGAGTTAAACTGCGGGCTTTGAGTTGTGAGATTCGAACCTGGTTGAACCCAATTTTAAGATTCTTTACAGCAAGAAGTTCTCTGTTTACAGGATCTATGTTCCCTTTTAAACGCTTTACCTAACTTGAGAAGTCCGACAGCTGCCGACTGCTGACTGCTGACTGCTGACTGCTGACTGCCAATTACTCACTTAATCCTCCCGTACCACCTTCCCACCGCTACTCTCTGACTTATTCACACTGGCACCGCCATGGTAACGGACCGTACCCCCGCTGCTGGCATTGGCTACAAGCCGTATACTGGCATGCACGCTCGCATTGGCACCACTGCTGGCCGTAACAGTCGTATTCTCACTCTGGAGATTGCCTGTCTTAAGGCTTGCTGCGCTTGAACAGTCGCCCTGATAGGTCTGGGTTTTACCTGACAAGTCAATGGATGCTGCACTGCTGGCACTACAGTCAACCGAAGGGGCATCTACCCCGGCATGTATGTTCCCCGCACTGGAAGCATTGAATTTCACCTGACCGTCGTTCTTCAGGATATCCCTGGCAGTAAAGGAGGCAGCAGAGGAAACATTCACTGAATTGATCATCGGTGAAACGATATACACTTTCAAATGGGCGTTCGATAGGTTTGTCATATTTTTTAGGCCGATTTTAAGCACATCCCCGCTCACCCGTATATCTATATAGGACATTACATTATCATCCGCTTCCACAGTTATATCCGTTACCGGGCCGCTCTTCCACTCTACCTGAAAGGCAGAGCTGGCCGATATCCCCTTAAAATCACCCGTTGAGCGTTTTTCCGTGATGATATTACCACTACCCCGCACCATATGGCAGGAAGTGATTAATACCAATGATATTGCAGCTAAAAGGATGACAGGGAGTTTCATGACTTTTAATTTTCTGTAAAGATAATCTCCTTCGTTCGAAGTCAGTTGTCCGTAGTTCTTAGTCCATAGCACTTCAGAAAGCAGACTTCTGTAGAAATGGGAATACCAAATAGTTTGTAATAATGCATCCAGGAACTGACAACTACGGAGTAATGTGAAAAGAAATTATCTTCGCATCCCATAATATGACCGAAAAGATACTCATCCTGGATTTTGGCTCACAATACACCCAGCTCATCGCAAGGGCCGTCAGGGAAGCAAATGTTTACTGTGAGATCATCCCCTTCAATAAACACATCGAATTTGACCCCTCGCTCAGGGGCATCATCCTCGGCGGATCACCCTTTTCGGTGAACGATGCTAATGCCCCAGTGGTGGATGTGGTGGACTATGCCTCCAAATTACCTGTTTTAGGCATCTGCTACGGTGCCCAGCTCACGGCACGTATCCTGGGCGGCAGGGTGGAAAAATCGGAGAAAAGAGAATACGGCAGGGCCATGTTCACGACTGCAAAAAAGGATCCCTTACTGGAAGACCTACCCTTCACTTCGCAGGTTTGGATGAGCCATGCCGATACCATCACCGAAATGCCCCCACATTTTGAACTGCTGGGTACCACAGAAAGCATTCCCGTGGCTGCATTCAAACGCGGGGATAACGTTGCCTGTGCCCTCTACGGTCTGCAGTTCCACCCCGAAGTTTATCACTCCATCGAAGGCAAAACGATCATCCGGAACTTCCTGGTCAATATATGCAAATGCAAGCAGGACTGGACCACCGCCCACTTCATCACCGATGCCGTGGAAGCTATCAGGAAACAGGTAGGGAGCCGGAAAGTGATCATGGGACTCAGCGGCGGTGTCGACAGCACCGTGGCCGCCACACTCATCCACCGCGCTATCGGGGAGAACCTCTTTGGCATATTCGTAGACAATGGCGTGCTGCGCAAGAACGAATTTGAACAGGTGCTCGAGACCTATAAACAACTCGGCCTCCACGTCACTGGCGTCGATGCCAAAAAACATTTTTATACCAAGCTGGCCGGCCATAGCGGCCCCGAGGAAAAACGTAAGATCATCGGCGCCGGCTTCATCGAGATATTCGACCAGGAGGCCCATCATATTGAAGGGGTTGAACTCCTGGGCCAGGGTACTATCTACCCCGATGTTATCGAATCAATGTCGGTACACGGCCCCTCCGCTACCATCAAATCGCACCACAACGTAGGCGGACTCCCCGATACCATGAAACTGGAACTGGTAGAACCCCTGCGGGCCCTGTTCAAGGATGAGGTCCGCAAGGTTGGCCTCGAGCTCGGCATCCCGCACGACATGCTCTACCGTCACCCCTTCCCCGGACCCGGGCTCGCCATCCGCATACTCGGCGAAGTGACGGAAGAAAAGGTACGGTTATTGCAGGAGGCAGATGATATTTATATCAACGGGCTGAAAAAATATGATCTATATGCATCGGTATGGCAGGCAGGTACTATCTTACTGCCCGTAAAAACTGTGGGCGTCATGGGCGACGAGCGCACCTACGAGTTCACCATCGCCTTGCGTGCCGTAACTTCAGTGGATGGCATGACGGCCGACTGGGCACACCTGCCCTACGAGTTCCTGGCGCATATCTCCAACGAGATCATCAATAATGTACGGGGTATCAACAGGGTGGTGTATGATATTAGTTCGAAGCCGCCGGCAACAATTGAGTGGGAATAGTTTGTGGCTTGCTGGCTTGATATGCGAAACCATAAGTTACACAATGATTGGTTAAGCTGTTATTTATTATTTATAAATTAGTAGATAAATTTTGTTACTTGAAACATAATCCTGCCTTCAGCTCGAAGCTCAAAACACAAGGCTCAACACAATCATTGCACAGCATTTACTTATTTATGAACAGGCACATTCTCTGTTTGCTGCTTACTATAATTTGCTTTACCACCGTTACCGCCCAAAACGATTCTGGCAGGATAAGCCGTCCCCAATTGGATACCCTTATCATAAAAGACACGGTCAAAAAAGTATACCCAACCCACAAGATCGCTCTTTTTGCTCCCTTATACCTCGATTCCGTGTTCACACCCGGTGGAACCTTCCGCTTCAGGCAGGGCATACCGCGTTTCATGGCCCCGGCGCTGGATTTTGTACAGGGTGCCATGGTAGCCCTCGATTCCATGAATGAAGGTAAAGACACTTTTCAGCTCAATATATACGACTCCAAAGCCTACACGCAAACCATCCCCTGGCTGATCAGCAACCACAAACTCGACAGCATACAGCTCATTATCGGTGCGGTAAAGGATGCGGAGTATAAACCACTGGCCGACTTCGCCCTGGGCAGGAACATTCCCTTTATATCAGCCACCTACCCCAACGACGGGGGCATCACCGCCAACCCTTCCCTGATCATCGTGAACCCTACCCTGCGCTCGCATTGCGAGGCCATTTACAGTTATATCCTGCAAAACCATAGTACAGACAAGATCATCCTGGTGCGCAAGAAAGGCATGCAGGAAGACATGGTGGCCGGTTATTTTAAGCAGTTCAACGAACAGGAGGGCAAACCCCTGCTCGACCTCCGCACGCTCAATTTCGACAGCTTACCCAAACCCGATATCCTGAAAAGTAAACTCGACAGTACCCGCAATACACTTATCATCGGCGGCAGCCTCGAAGAGGCTTTTTCCCTGAAACTAACCCTTGCCTGCAACGGCCTCAACAGTAAATACAATATCACCCTCATCGGTATGCCCACCTGGGAGGGATTTGCCTCCCTGCGTAAGGGTACGGGACTGCTGAATTACCCGGTATATTTCACAGCACCGTATTACAATACCAAACTCGACAGCAACAGCCGCATGGTCATCAACGATTACAGCTTCAATTATAAAGGCAAGCCCGGCGATATGGCGTACAAGGGGTATGAACTGATGCGCATGAGCACTACCCTACTTGCTATGTATCCGGGGGAGTTCATCAAACACATCAACGACCCGGCCCTGAAGGTCATTAACGATTATAATTTCCGCCCCGTTAACTTGAAAAAGGATAACCCAGTACCCGATTATTACGAGAACAAGCACCTCTATTTCATGAGGATCATGAATGGGGCGGTAACGAAAGCCTGGTGAGGAACTTCGGGCCCTGCACATAGAGCTGCGCCCGTTTCCATTTCAATATAAAGTTCATTCCGCAAATATTATTCCACCCTGTACGGCACTCCCAACCTGAAAAATATCAGCTCCACCTGCCGTACCGAATAATACCAGCCTACCCGCACACCAAGTACATCCTGGAACGGCTTTAACCATTTCCTGAAGGTTTTAACACTGGTTTCATACAGCACGCAGAGTTCTTTTATGGTATAAGGTTTCACCCAGGTGTGGAACCTGGGCTTGTTGTCGCCCGTTAACCAGTTTTCTTTATTTAATAATAGATCTTGTTTCATAAAAATAAGCTTTGCGCCGTGCGCAGGTTTTCTGTAAAGATCAGGACCATGGCTTAGGTTCATGGATCATAGCGGTGTCATCAAAAATTGTACCCTGCCATGAACCATCACCTATGAACCACGATCTGTTTATTCATGAACACGTACTACCTTCTTCTCCTGAACCTCCTTAAAGTTCAGATCAGTTTCTTCCAGAATAAACAATTCTTCCATAGTAACATTAAAGAACTTAGCCATTCGCATGGCAAGAAGTGCCGAAGGCGCATACTTCTTCAACTCTACCGCATTAATGGTTATCCTGGCTACCCCCAATGCCTCGGCCAGTTGTTCCTGGGTGATCTCTTTGATTGCGCGCTGAATGCGGATGGTGTTCTTCATGATGACCGGTGTTTTAATAGGTAATTGGAAAGATGGTAAACTGCAAGTATGCCCAGCAGTGGCTCTATACCGGCAGGTGGCAGTGCGTTTTTTCCACCGGTGAGGAAGAGTATGGCCATCACCAGGAAATAACCCATCCCCGCCACAAATGCATTCCTCAATGCCTGCAGTTTAAGCAGACCGGTGAATTCATCTTCCTGCCTGTCTCTGGCCCAGCTAATGAATACCAGGGCAATGATGAGCAGTACCGAACTGAAGGAGACCAGGCTGCTTGTTGTATTATGTGCCCCGGCATGCATGCGATACGCGCTAAAAATGCCCAGCAGGGTGGTGATGGTAAGTGCAATGACGATGATGCCGTACCCCAGCTTCCTGAAACCTGCAGGCAGAAGAAAAGAACCGTAAGCTGGGTGTATATATTCAAATTGATGTTTCATGTGTATAGTTTGTTTGTTGATGTAATTAGAGGGTAAAGATAATGATATTTTTTACTTTTTGTATGTTTTAATATACTTTTTATTAATTTTTTTTATCAATATATATAATATAAGTACTATTTTGTTACAAAAGATATTACTATTTTATGCTACCCTGGGGCAAGTGTTTCCACCCCGAACAAACTATTTTTTACGCAATCATAATGGG
>JANYAL010000292.1 GCA_025361325.1 Bacteroidota bacterium | reverse complement strand
CAAGGCCGGTAAGTAGCAGAACAAGCAGGACACTTGTAATAATTAGCCATATCATTTGTCCAAGGATATACCTGTTCCTGTTGGGGAAATAAAGATATACATAAGAATATGGCCTTTTAAGTACAGGCAAATCAATCACATCGGAGATGGATTCTTCCCTGGAAGCCAGAGTAGGCAAATTCACTTCATACAGGTACCGCCCGCTGTCTTTTGAACACAAAGCAATCTTGCAGTCAGCAAAAACATTGATCTGATCCAATTCCGACCTCAAGGAATCAACCAACGCATTTTTAGGAGGTATTGGTTGGGTGGCCAGACTGATCAGAAATGTATTGTTGTTTGGGGTTTCGATTGCCTTGCTCATCTCCAGACCGGCGTTGCTGTTGAAATCCTCATAAAACCCACGGATGCCTTTTATGACATTTGTAGTGAATTCTTTCTGCTCAAAACTATATTGCTTGTTTAGCCAGTACAACTGTACCAGTATAATGATACCAATCGTGATACTGATTATAAGAATGATCCTTTTTAGTGTTGCTGACCGCATACCTGACTGGGACTATTATTTCTTTTCAAAATTGAAACCAAATTAAGATTTAGGTGGTTAAGAGGTGGTTAAACTATCGGGTAAAATTCCCAATTCGAATCAGTATGCCCTCAGGTACATAAAATGGATAAATGAGGCAACAACTGTATTTTTGTGACAATGACCATTGCAGTAAACACCCATTTCCATTATACTGAAAAGCCCGTTGGTTTTGAACAATTCATTATTGACTGCGTATTCCTTTTGGCCCATATATATCCCGAACACCATTTCATTTTAATAGTGGAATATCCCATGGATACCCGATTAGCAACGACAGCCAATATCAAAGAAGTGGTTATCAGGCCCCGTCTTAACAGGCAATACTGGTATAATTTTTTATTGCCTATAACACTGACAAGGTACAAGACAGATATTCTGGTGAATGTTGGTGATATTTTTTCAACCACTGTGAGAATCCCACAATGTATATTGGTGCATGAAAAGGCTATTTTTCCTTGCTCCCAACCTGTTCCTAAAAAACTGCTACGGTTTTACAGGAAACAATTGCTGAAAGCACTACAAAAGACCTGCTGCATCTCGACTTTATCCGAATACTCCAAATTGGGTATAATTAATAAATTCAACATTGAACCCGAAAAGATCGAAGTATGGCATCCGGGGGCCGATGCAATCTTTGCCCCAGTTGATGAAAAGATAAAAGAGTTAACCCAGACCAAATATGCAAACGGAAAAGAATATTTTTTATATACAGGTCCTTTGTGTCCCTTAAAGGATCTGATGAACCTGTTCAAGGCATTTTCATTTTTTAAAAAAAGACAAAAAAGTAATATGATGCTACTGATTGCAGGCCAGCAGCAACATGATAAAACATTCGTGAAAAAACTTAGTACATTCAAATACCGGGATGAAGTAAAATTGATAGAGCCCCTCGAACCCGAAGCATTTGCGAAACTTACTGCATCAGCCTATACCATTGTTTATCCTACAACATCATGTGATTTTTCCTTTCGGTTGATCGAAGCCCTTCAATGCGGGGTGCCCATCATCACATCCCAGGGTGGGGCATTTTCAGAGCGCTGCGGTAATGCAGCACTATATTGCGATCCTACCTCATTTTCCGATATAGCTGAAAAGATGATGGATATGTTCAAAGATGAAAATAAGAAAAAGGGGTTGGGGGAAAAGGGGCTATACAAGACTTTGCCTTATACCCGTGAGACTGCCGCTGAATCATTATGGTGTTCCATTATAAAATGCATTGAACGGGTAAATTAGTTATCCTGTATTTTTGGTAAAGGTCTTAACTTTGAAGTTCAATAAGCAAGCAGTATGATGAATCAATCAACCATAAAAATAGATGTTTTGCTAGACCTCAATAAAGTGCCAGAACAGATAAACTGGGTGGCTAGCGACAGCTCTGCAGAAATGGTTCAACAGGCCAAAGCCATGTGTATCACATTTTGGGATGGAGCTGAAAAGACTGCCATGCGCATCGACCTTTGGACAAAGGACATGATGGTGGATGAAATGGCCGATTTTTATTACCAAATGCTCATGAGTATGGCAGACACGTTTAAAAAAGCGACACAACAGCAGGAAATGAGCAATGACCTGAAAACGTTCGCAAAAGGATTTTATGAGAAATTCAGGACAATACAATTGAAAGAACAACAATGATGGTGAGTTCATGACCAAAAGTAAAAAGATAAATTACTAATATAATACTTATCAATTATGGGATTAGAGGAAAAGATTATGGCAGAAATGAAGGACGCCATGCGATCAAAAAATGAAGGCGTATTAAGGGCTTTACGAGCTATCAAGGCCGAGATCATCAAAGCAAAGACCGATCCGGGGGCGGGCGGAGAGATCAATGAGTCAACAGAACAGAAGTTGCTGTTGAAAATGATGAAGCAAAGGCGCGATTCGCTTGAAATATTTGAAAAGCAATGCCGCAATGATCTGGCAGAAAAGGAAAAGGAAGAAATGGCTGTTATTGAAAGATACCTCCCCAAACAACTGGATGAGCGGGAGATAAAAGAAGCAGTTTTAAAGATCATTGTGGAAACCGACGCCGTTTCACCGGCCGATTTGGGAAAGGTCATGGGTATAGCCAGTAAACGACTGGCCGGGTTGGCCGATGGAAAGACCATCAGTACCATCGTAAAGGAGTTGCTGACAGCATAACCCTAGCGAAAATTTCTAATATGCTCATAGACATCCTAGCTGCCATACTCATCATAATCGCTTGCGTGCGGGGGTATCAAAAGGGATTGATCCTTGCCCTATTCTCCATAATAGCTTTCATAGTCGGGCTTGCTGCTGCGATTAAGCTGTCTGCTTTAGTGGCCGGTTACCTCCAAGGAAACATAAATATTTCATCCAAATGGTTGCCATTCCTATCATTTATCGCAGTCTTTTTGATCACATTACTACTGGTCCGCTGGGGCGGCAAATTAATCGAGCGATCCATCCAACTGGTACTGCTTGGGTGGGTGAACCGACTGGGCGGAATCTTGTTGTATGCCGTTCTGTACCTGATCATACTGAGCATATTTCTTTTCTACCTGGAAAAATTACAACTTTTACAACCTTCTGTGATTAGATCATCCCAGACCTATGCTTTTATACAGCCCTGGGGACCAAAGGTTATCGGTGGACTAGGAAATATGATTCCCATTTTCAAAGACCTTTTTGCACAACTTGAAGATTTTTTTGATGAGATACCTAACAAAATTCTGCATTAATCACTACCATTATTATATTTAATGTAATTTTATCTCGATTCGTTATTATATTAGCTAAATCCGACATCGATTACCGGGCCTATAAACAATTGCTTATACAGGATGAGTTACGAAATCAAACAAGACGGTAAGTTCAAATTCATCGAAGAGGGAGAGGGCGAGCCGCTGATGCTACTTCATGGATTATTCGGGGCCCTTAGTAATTTTAAATTTCTGATCGAACACTTTCGTAAAATCAACCAGGTAATAGTACCTATTCTCCCCTTGCTCGACATGGACCTATTGCACACCTCCGTAGGAGGACTGCAGAAATTCGTTCAGCGCTTTGTGGAACACCGGGATTACCGGCAAGTTCATTACTCGGCAATTCACTGGGCGGTCATGTGGCACTGGTACACATTTTAAAAAATCCAGAAAGAATCAAATCACTGATCCTCACAGGCAGTTCGGGGCTCTTTGAGAACGGCATGGGAGATACCTATCCCAAGCGTGGCGACCGGGAATACATCCGTAAAAAAACAGAACTTACTTTCTACGACCCGGCTATGGCGACGGAAGAACTGGTAAACGAGGTCTTTGAGATTACCAATAACCGGATAAAAGTTATCAAGATCATCGCGCTCGCAAAAAGTGCTATACGCAATAATCTCGGAGAAGAATTGAACCAGATAAAACAACCTACCTGCCTGATCTGGGGCAATAATGACACCATCACTCCGCCTTTTGTCGGAAAGGAATTTCACCGGCTTATTCCCAACAGTGAATTACATTTTGTTGATAAATGCGGTCACGCTCCAATGATGGAAGTTCCTAAAGAGTTTAACCGCATCTTAAGTGAGTTTTTAGACAAATTAAAAGCGCCTGCTGCAACAGTTTGATCATAATTATTGTCTGCAGATTTTTAGCGTGTATTCTCTGTTGTCAAATAATCTTAAACAAACCTTGAAAATATCATGCTTACCATTGAGTTGATCAATAACACCATTCCGCGTTTACAGCTACAGGATTCGGTTGATAAAGCCCTCCAATTGATGAACGATTTTAGGTTGACCCATTTGCCTGTGGTTGCTGACAACAAATTCTTGGGCCTGGTTAGCGAAGACGATTTGCTGGATACAGAAACAGGGAAAAGGTCAATAGAACAATTCCAGGAATCCTTCTTACACGCAGCTGTGCATGATAATGAGCATTTCTTGAACGCTGTCAGCTGCAGCAACCAGTTTGATATAACCGTTGTTCCCGTCATTGATGAGGAAAAAGAACTGGAAGGGGTAATCACCCGAAATGAATTATTGATGGCTTTAGGTAATTTTGCAGGCGCCAATGAGATCGGCGGCATTATCGTGCTGGAAATGGAAAGAAGCCAGTTCTCTATTTCTGAGATCAGCCGCATCGTGGAAAGCAACGATTCAACCATTTATCATCTGAATACTACTATTCACCCGGAAACAGGCATGTTCACCGTAACTATTCATGTTAACAAGAAAGAGATATCCTCCATCATTGCCACTTTTGAAAGATATGAGTTTGATGTGATCTATTATCTCGGAAATGAGAATTTTGAGAACGAGATCCACAGTAACTACCGCCACCTCATGAATTACCTGGATATTTGACCTTTCCCATTACCTGCCGGCATAATTGTACAACAATAAGCCTTATTTTTACTTCCTTCCGTTGAATAAAAGTCATGCAGCAATGGGCAAGCTGAAAAATAAACTGTATTGCAGCTTTTTTCTCCTGATAGCATTGTGCTGCAAAGGACAGGATGCCAACTTTCCCCATATACCTGTCAGCGCAGATACCAGTTTCAGAAAAGACTCCTCCATTAAATACTGCATCACAGAAATAATCATAACCGGCAATAATAAAACTCGGAGCAGCATGATCCTGAAAGAGATGCCATTCAAAAAAGGCGATTCTATAGCAGCCAAGGATTTTTACCGGGAACTCCGCCTGGCCAGGCAACAGATATACAACCTGGCTCTTTTCGTTGATGTTAAAGTGGATCTCCGTGTACTGACGACAAATGACATTACCATAACCATAGATGTCAAAGAACGCTGGTATTTATACCCCGTTCCGCAGTTTCAACCCGTTGACCGAAATTTCAATGAATGGATCAAGACCTATAAAGGTAGCCTGGATAGGGTGAACTATGGTGTCAAATTCGTTGATTTCAATTTAACGGGAAGAAAGGACCAACTCAGGATCTATCTCATAAACGGGTATACCCGCAATATATCTTTTTCCTACAATAACCCCTATAGCAGCCATTCCCTGGGTGAAGGTTTTTCCCTGTTTGCGGGGTATTCCCAGAATCATGAGATATCGTATAAGACCAGCTATGATAACAAAATCCTGGAATACAACAAAGGTGACTTTGCCCGTAACAACGTATTTGGGGGTGTCGGATATTCGATCAGGCAGGGACTGTTCATAAGACATTACTTCAGTATCAGTTATACCCATTTTACTGTGGATGATTCTATTATCACTAGCAACTACAATCCCCACTACTTCAACAGCCCTGTTAGCTCAAAGGGTTTTATTGACCTGCTATACCGGTTTCAGTACACCAACGTGAACAATGTTTCATACCCCTTGCAGGGTACCACCTCGTTTATTCAACTAACTAAAAGGAACCTGGGCATCAGCAGCGGTGTCAATATGTTCGGGATCGAAGCGGCATGGAATAGATATTATCCGCTGGGAAAGAGCTGGTATAGCAGTATACAGGCAAATGGTAAGATCAAACTACCTTTTGAACAGGCCTATATAAACCAACGGGGGCTGGGCTATGGAGATACATACCTAAGGGGACTTGAATATTATGTCATTGACGGCGTGGCCACTGCACTGGTCAAATCCACGATTAAGAAGAAAATTGGCTATTTCAGCATCCCCTTCCCTTTTCATTCCAGAACCATCTCATCCATACCCTTCACTTTTTATGCAAAGACCTATGCCGACCTGGGGTATGCCTATAATAAGAAGACCTACGATACCTACCTCAACAACCGATTATTGTATACCGGAGGTTTTGGCCTGGATATACTTACCTTGTATGACGTTAACCTGAGGATTGAATACAGTTTTAACCAATTACACGAAAACGGTTTATTTTTACACAACCAGGCAGGGTTTTAAATCATGCAGCAAGGATTACTTTAGCATTCTACAGGAAAATATTCTGACATTCAACTATGAGAATTGCCATTTACAGCCGGGGGATTGAGAATAATCAACATCACGACATCATCCTGTTGCTGGATGAACTGGCACACCGGGGAGTGGAACCAGTATTTTATCAGGATTTCTTCAACCAGTTCTATTCTGCGATAGACCTTAAATCGAAATATTCCACCTTCAACTCTTACGATGACCTGGATGAAAGTATTGATTGTATCATCAGTCTGGGCGGGGACGGAACCCTGCTCGACACGGTTACCCTGGTAAGGGACAAGGGTACACCGGTTGTAGGTATCAATTACGGCCGGCTGGGTTTTTTGGCCAATATCGGTAAGGAGGAACTGTATTCTGCAATTGAAGCATTGGTCAACCACACTTTTGTCCTGGACAAAAGAACACTGATTCACCTCGATGCCGATGTCCCCTTATTCGGAGAAGTACCCTATGCATTGAACGAATTCTCCCTGCATAAGAAAGACACTTCTCCCATGATCAAGATCCATACTTATTTGAACGGCGAATTTCTTAATACCTATTGGGCCGATGGACTCATTGTAGCCACACCAACCGGTTCAACCGGATACTCACTGAGCTGCAACGGCCCTGTTGTTTTCCCCGACAGCCAGAGTTTTGTGATCACACCTGTATCGCCGCATAACCTTAATATCCGCCCAATCGTTGTGCCGGACGATAATATCATCTCCTTTGAAGTAGAGGGCAGAACAGACGGTTTCTTATGCACCCTCGACAGCAGAAGAGAACTGGTTACCAAGGAAGTTCAGATAGCCGTAAAAAAAGAGAAATTCGGTATCAACCTCATCCGCCTGAATGAAAATAACTTTTTACAGACTTTGAGGAATAAGCTGAGTTGGGGACTGGATAAAAGAAACTGAACCGAATCACCCCATTCAAGACCTCAGTGCAATCTTTGCTTTCATCATACTTTGCGTCAAACACCTGTACAGCCCTTAACTTTGCTGTTTAAGTATTATGCCCGGCAAATCAAAAAAACTACAATTCATCTTCATCATCTTCTGGGTATTACTGGTATATATCCTTTCGGCACTAGTATGGTGGTACATAGCACTGAATAAACAGAACAGGCAGATGACCCAATTCAAAATGGATGAATTGACAGTTGCAAAAAGGAACGATCCGGCTAAACAGGTCCGGATCAGGGAAGAAGAAAGCAGGAAAACGGCACAGTTCACCGGCGAAGGCGCCATTTTCTTCCTGCTCATCATGGGGGGTGCTGTTTTTGTTTACCGTGCCGTTCGCAGGCAGCTGAAGACCAGCCAGGAACAGCAAAACTTCATGATGGCGCTCACCCATGAATTAAAGACTCCCATTGCCGTGGCAAAACTGAATCTGGAAACGCTCCAAAAAAGAAAACTGGATGAGACCCGGCAGCAAAGGCTGCTCCAGACCACGCTCCAGGAAACCAACCGGCTGAATGCCCTCTGTAATAATATGCTGCTGTCGTCTCAGATTGAGGCAGGGGGTTATCCTTTCACGGATGAAGAGACCAATTTCAGTGAACTGATCAGCAACTGTGTAGAGGATTTTGTAATCCGCTACCCCGAACGGACATTCCCCGCAGAGATACAGGAGAACCTTTTCATACTTGGAGACAGGCTGTTGCTGCAAATGGTGGCAAATAATCTGATCGAGAATGCAGTTAAATACTCCCCCAAGGCTTCCCCGGTAAATGTATTGGTTAGTTGCCGTAGCAACAGGATCGTTTTGCAGGTGAAGGACCTGGGCCCCGGGATCAGCTCCGAAGAAAAAGAAAAGATCTTCAGGAAATTTTACAGGGTAGGTAATGCAGCCACAAAAAGTGCAAAGGGAACCGGGCTGGGACTTTATCTCACAAGAAAGATCGTAAAGGGATATAAAGGGCAGATCATGGTCACCGATAATGAACCTACGGGGGCTGTTTTCACCATACTATTACACGTATCAAACGAAATGAATTAGATTTAAACTATGCCCGACAAAAAATTTTCAATACTCCTCGTCGAAGATGAAGAGAACCTGCAGGAAGCGCTTAAACTCAACCTCGAAATGGAAGGATATTCCATTACCTCCGCGTATGATGGTGCTGAGGCGTTGCAGGCAGTAGACAAGGAATATTTCAACATGATCATACTTGACGTTATGCTTCCCGAACTGGACGGCATAGCAGTACTGGAAACAATACGTTTGAAAGATCCCGATATCCCTGTTCTCATACTCAGTGCAAGGAACAGCAGCGCTGACCGGGTACTGGGTTTAAAGAAGGGTGCTGATGATTATCTGACCAAGCCCTTTAACCTCGAGGAATTACTACTAAGGGTAAGCAAACTGATCAGAAAAAGTGAACGCCTCAGCATAAAACAACCGCTGGAAGATGTATTCGTATTCGGACCAAACCAAATCGATTTCAAATCCCTGCAAGCATTCACGAAATCAGGCGAAAGGATCACCCTCACTAAAAAAGAGATCATGTTACTCAAACTGCTGATCGAAAATAGGAATGAGGTGGTGACCCGGGAAAAGATCCTGCAGGCGGTTTGGGGATACAATGTCTATCCCACAACCCGTACTATTGACAATTTCATCCTCAATTTCAGGAAATATTTCGAAGCCGACAGCCGCAACCCGCAATACTTTCATTCCGCCAGGGGCATCGGTTATAAATTCATGCTGCCCTAAGCAATATAACTGTTCAACAGGGATACCAGCCCTTCTGCCCGTTCATACATCCCAGGCATCTTTTCCTGTTGTGAAAAAGGGGTATACAATTGCCATTCCAACTCATCCAGCAACTGCTGCCATTGAAGTATGATGTCATTTCGCACACCCCGCTTGTCGAAGTCTTCCAGCAAGGACTTCCTATTCAATTCATCCGGAACGATCTGCAGTTTACCTGAAAGATATTGTCGCAACGACTGGTTCAAAGCTGTATAAAAAGCCGAAGGCTCACCTTGCTGCAGACATAATTTCGCTTCAGCCAACGGATCTGTCCTTATGAAAGGTGCTTCCTTTTCAGGCTCAGCCTGAACTGTTTCATGCTGTTGCAACAGGAGTTCAGGTGCGGGTTCAGCCTTATTGCTTTCTTTTCTTTTATCCCGTATGAACCAGAATACCAGACCACAGCATATGAGCATAGCCACAGCGGCCACTACCCGCCACCGGTTACTGAAAAACTGATTCAGAAAGCTGTCCGTGCTTTTTGAATCATCGGTAGCCTTATCACTGCGTTTGCCCGTTCCTCTGGTTACTGTAAAGGACAGGGCGCCGGTAGTGGCAGTCTTGTAGGAAACTGTTTTGACATCGAAATAGTGGAAAGTCAAAGGGGGCAGACTATAACTACCCGGGCGTGTCACTGTGAACGGGTAGATGATGATCTTCCGGCCACTTACCGGTATAGCAAGCTTGTTCAGGTCATCCTTTATCTTCGGCTCAAATCCTTCCACGTCAGCCGGCCAACTCATTTCGGGTGCATTCACCAACTGTAAGTTGCCCGAGCCACTGATGATGAGGGTGAGTTCGCAGGCATCATCGGTGGTAAAATTCTTTTTGGAGAGATAGGCCTCGATAGAGAAATCGCCCACCGCCCCTTTGAAATCGGCTGGCTTGCCTGCCTCGGGCAGGGATTTTACATGAATGGTGAGGGGATTACTAACCAGCGTGGTTTTCTGGTTGATCACTCCTTCAGGGGGAACCTGAGCATCGGCCAGGTCCCGGAACATATCGCTCATGAGGTCCTGCTGCTTCCTGAAATAAGCCTCCTTCACAAAATGCACATTATTCTCGATCTCCGCCGATTCCAGTTCAAGGTCGCCCGGCTGCAGCGGATATAACTGTGCCCTTCGCAGTACATATACATTGTAATCCCTGCCATTGCGTTTTTCAGTATGATAATTCAGGTTATTTGGATCCGGGAGGTCTATCACTGAAAAGCCATTGAAGTTGGGCGTCTTTGTCATCCCGCTCTCGCTTTTCAGCCGTGTATAAAGTTTATAGGTTGCCACCACCGGTTCGCCCACATAACAGGATGGCTTATCCGTTTCTACCTGCACCGCCATATTCTTTTTAATCTTATCAGCCGGGTCCTCGCCCTGGTGGAGCACAAAATCGCGGTAGTTAAATTCAGCAGGGGGTTCGGCAAAGGGATCCAACCCGCTGAAAGGGGAGAAAAAATTATTACTGCCCGGGCTGTTATTGCCCGAACTTGCATTGGTTACATGCACAGATACCGGGTTGCTGCGCAGGATCTTTCCATCTGCTTTTGCAGTAACCGGAGGTATTACAAATGTACCAGGCCCTTTTGGCCGGATGACATAATTCACTGCAACATACCTGGTTACATCCCCGTTCACCATATTCATGCCCTTTTCCCAGTTAGGTCCGCTGATGGTGACAAAATGAGCAAGTGCGGGAGGATCGATCTGTTGTACATCCGTTGCATTCTCAACGATCAAACGAAGTTGGGTATATTCATCCTTCGCGATCTGGGAGGGAATAAGGGAAGCGGAGAATCTTACCTGGGCAGTTACAAAGCCGGGTGTCTGCAGCAAAAAAAATAATACCGTCTTGGTCAACATTGATCTCATGGCAACTACTGCAAAAATAGCCGATGCAACTCTTTCTCTGAAGGCAAATAGTACAAATGGCTTTAAAAAACTGTTAATTAGGTGAAAGCCCGCCAGGATGAGATCATCACAGGTCGCCAAGAATAGGACGCATCACGATATCTTCCACTACGGCCTGTGGCGAAAGCCTGCTTGCTGCATGGATCATACTGGCCACATCCTTTGCCTCCATGATCCGCTTTTGTGAATTGTCGAAACTACCCCAGGTATCCGTCATCACTGCACCGGGATATACAGCCGTTACTTTGATATACCGGGACTTCAGTTCCTCGCGCAGGTTCCTGCTGAAACCGTCCAACGCATATTTGCTGATACTGTAAGCGCCGCCGTTAGGATATGCCTGCAACGAGGCGATGGAGCAGAGGTTGAATATATGCCGGTGATGTTCGCCGGGAGGTTTTTCCCCGATCATAGCCGGGAGGAGGACCCGGGTGAGATGATAGGCGCTGTAAAGGTTAACGGCCATCAGTTTTTCCAGGTTACCCGCAGGTTCATCCGCAATACCGCCTGCAATGAACTGTCCTGCATTATTTACCAGCACATCCGGTACGCCGTATTGCAGGCACCAGTTCCCGAATTCAATTACTTCCTCTTTAACGGATAGATCGGCAGCCCTGGCATATATCTCGCAGGAAGGATGACTGGTCCTGAGTATGTTCACCGTTTGTTCCAGTAAAACTCCGGTCCTGGCACATAATAAAAGCCGGTCCCCTGATTCGGCAAAAACCCCTGCAACAGCTTTGCCGATCCCTTTACTGGCACCTGTTATTATTACATTCATGCATTAGAATTGAAAGGTGAAATGGTTATATTGCAAGTTAAACAATATTTCAGCTGTGAGCTGAGAACTACTAACTACCAGCTAATATCTACTACCTATGCCCCGCTACAAACACTTGTTTTTTGACCTCGATCATACCCTCTGGGATTTTGATACCAATGCCAGAGAAACACTGACCGAGATATATACGTTGTTCAACCTGCACCACCGGGTAACGGCCCCCTTCCAGGAATTCTATAGGGCCTACCTGCATCATAATGAAGTACTTTGGGACCTCTATCACAAAGGATCAATAACCGCCGATGAACTCAAATGGAAACGCATGTGGCGAACCCTGCTCGATTTCAGGATCGGAGACGAACCCCTGGCCAGGGATATGAGTGCCCGCTTCCTGGAAATACTTCCTACCAAAAAGAACCTGTTCCCCCATACTAAGGAGATACTGGATTACCTGGTACAGAAGAAATATGTGATACACCTTATCACCAACGGGTTCGAAAAGACACAGTGGAGCAAACTGAACAACAGCGAACTGGGCAGGTATTTCACCCACGTGATCACGTCCGAGGCCAGCAACAGCCTGAAACCGAAAAAGGAAATATTTGAATACGCCATCCGAACAGCAAAGACCTCACTGAACGAAAGCATTATGATCGGCGACAACCCCGAGGCCGATATACAAGGCGCCATCAATGCCGGAATGGACTCTGTACTTGTGAACCATATTAATGCGGTCACAACGCTTAAACCCACATATACCGTCCGACACCTGAAAGAACTGGAGGGTATTTTCTGAGCCCCCGTAGCATAAAAAAAGCCTTCCCGTCAAGGAAAGGCTGGTTCCCTTTAGCAGGGAGTAATTACATAGAAACTGTTTTGGACTTGTCCTTGCAGCAGGATTTTGACATCCCCTTACAGCAGGATTTGCCTTTTGAACATGTTTTGTGCTTTTTACCACCATCGGCAAAACTTACACCGGTGAACAGGAAAGCAGCTGTTGCTAATAAAAATATTTTCTTCATGATTATAAATTTTAGTGATTAATCAGGTAAATATATACAAGATCCGGCAGATCTCCAATTACGAATTGTTAAATAAAGTTGCCCCGCTACTTTTACAAATACCCTGGTCCATCGACCTTTAGGTATACTACCATTAGCTTACAGGGTCATTCCCATTTCTGCATTTTCAAAGTTCATTAGTTATACTTCTCCTGCACTGCAATTCTTTTCAATACGAGGTTGTATGTTAAAATATCTATCAAACCCACAGCAAACCCACACTAAACCCACAGAATACCACATATTATGTGGGTTACTGTGGGTTTGATGTGGATTTAATGTATGTTAATATGCTTACATTTCTTCTCCCCTCTTTATAACAGGAAACAGCATGTAATAAGGAAACGGGTGCACCTGATGAGGGTTCACCGTGAAAATTCTGTTTGCAGTATGCAAATGGGGTCAAAGGGTGGCGATGACTGTAACCCCGCCCAGAACGGACTGGTTCAGTGTAACCAGAACCCTGGTGCCCGGGGGCAGGAGGAGGTCTACCCGGCTGCCGAATTTGATGAACCCCATCTCATCGGTCTGATGGACTTGCTGGCCTGTTTTCAGGTAATTAACTATTCGTTTGGCCAGGGCTCCTGCAATCTGCTTCACCAGGATCTCAGTTTTGCCCCTGCGGATCACCACGGAATGACGTTCATTGTCGGTAGAGGATTTTGGGTTCCAGGCCACCAGGTACTTGCCCTTGTGGTACCGGTCATAGACCACTTCACCACTAATGGGACAGCGGTTTACATGCACATTGGCAGGACTCATAAAAATAGATACCTGCAGCCGTTTATCGTTGAAATATTCAAGGTCGGTGGTCTCTTCAATGACCACCACCTTACCATCGGCGGGCGCAATGACGGCGTTGTCATTGACTGTTAACTTCCGGGCAGGGATGCGAAAAAAGGATACCAGGAAAAGCAGGATGGCCAGTGTGCTTACCAGCACAATAAGGTATAGCCACATGAACTTATTACACAGCAAAAAGAAAAGCAGAAGATTGATGACACCGAAGATGAATGTGGCGATGGCGATGGTCTTGTACCCTTCCCGGTGAATGGTCATGGAGCTTAATTGTGGTGCAAATATAGTCCGGTTAAGCCAAGCGGCAAGTCATCCGTCAGGAGATGAAAAGGATATAGATCCATACCAACGGTACGGAAGTAAGCAGGGAATCAAAACGGTCCAGGAATCCACCATGCCCGGGCATGAAGGTTCCGCTGTCCTTTACCTGGGCGCTGCGCTTGAGTTTGCTTTCCAGCAGATCACCAGCCGTTCCGGATATACCGCACACCGCAGCGATGATGGCTGCCTGCTGCAAGGGCAGTGCTTTTGTAAACCAGGCGATCGCAACTATGGTCAACACGCAAAGCAATATACCGCCCAGGGTCCCTTCCCAGGTCTTTTTGGGAGAGATCTTCGAAAAAGGGGTCTTGCCGATCAGGGAACCCACCAGGTAAGCCATGGTATCGTTTATCCAGATGGAAAATAGGATGGTACAGGTTATCAGCCGGCCATTCCCGGAAAAAATGAACAGCCCTTTATGAAGGTTCCCCTCACTCCGCAGGTCCATCAGCATCAAAACAGGAAGAGAGATGTATAAAAGTCCGAAAAGGCTGTATAACGGGTAATTCTTTTCCGTGATCTTCTTCAGCAGTTTCACTAACTCGAACCAGCAACCGAAGTGTATGATGGTAAACAGTACCAGAAAGCTCCATGCATTCCACAGCAAACCGGTGAGCATTACAGCCACGAAAATAGCGGCTGTCCAGGAACGGGTCCTTAAAGATTGATGATCAAATGCCAAAGTATCAGATTTTTTTATTTGCCGGGAATATAGAAAAAGAATCTGCCTTATCCCGCAGCGCCTGTTCCCTAGCCATGATAATTTCCCTGTTATTTTTGGATACCTTTTCGAATAAAAGGAACAAGCCATAGGTAAAAGCCACAGCTATCAATCCGCCCCAGATGGGTACATTGGGGTCTATTTTATCAGGTTCGATCTTTCCCTGGTGATTGGCCATCCAGAACAATTGCACAAGGGCCACGGAATTGTTCAGGAAATGGGCCAGGATATTCACCCACAGGTTCCTGCTTCGCTGGTACATCAGTCCCAAAACAAAACCCAGCACCGCCCGGCTTAAAAAGAGATAAACCGACATATGGATGAGGCTGAACAGCAGGGAAGTGACAAGGATAGCCAGCAGCGGTAGTTTCCACCATCTTTCCAAAAGATTCTGGACGGCTCCGCGGAAGAATATTTCCTCAAACAGGGCCGGGAAAAAGGCCATTATCACCAGCGCCATCAGAAATTCGTTCCAGCTTTTTAGATTGCTAAGGCCGGCCACCTGGTCATTATACGTATCCTCCATGGTTTTCGCCAGGCTGTCCACTCCTTTTAAATGGTGTACCATTTGCTTACTTACCTCTGCCAGCGGGTTGGCGATCACACTGGCCAGGAAGATGAGAAATAAGCCAATAAGCACCTGCCATCCATTGATCTGTTTATTGAATCCGAGCCAGAATGTATTCCTTCCATGACATACGATAAGGTATAAGGAGGCCGGTATGAATAGCAGGCAAAAGGTTCCCAGTACCTGCGAAAGCCGGGCATAACTTATATTCTCGGGTTTCATCATGGCTTTAAGCATCTCTTCAGCCATCTTATCGGTAGTTGTGCCCGGGGGTATGATCTGTAGTCCTATCAATAATTGAACAGCCCCCGCCAGTATGAACCCAAGACCAAAGAATACCAGCAATATTCCCAGTTGTGACCACCCGGAATAACCCTTTACGCTTCTGTATTGCATATGCTTAACCGATTAGTTGTAAATTTGCCCCCGCAATATACACCAGTATCATTTTATAAAACAGCATGGCCCGTATCGGCAACATCCTATTACCTGATTTTCCTTTATTGCTTGCACCCATGGAGGATGTGAGCGACCCGCCCTTTCGTGCGGTATGCAAGGACCATGGCGCCGACCTGATGTATACCGAGTTCATTTCCAGTGAAGGTTTGATACGTGATGCCATCAAGAGCCGCAAGAAACTGGACATATTCGAGTATGAAAGACCTGTAGGCATCCAGATCTTTGGAGGCGATGAGGAAAGTCTGTCCCTGGCAGCCAGGATCGTGGAGGTCACCAAACCCGACCTGCTGGATATCAATTTCGGCTGCCCCGTAAAAAAAGTTGCGTTGAAAGGTGCCGGTGCCGGGGTGCTCAGGGATATCGACCTGATGGCTCGCCTTACCTCAGCCGTTGTAAAATCTACCTCTTTACCGGTCACCGTAAAGACCAGGCTGGGATGGGATGATCAGACCAAAAATATAGAGGAAGTGGCCGAACGGCTGCAGGATGTGGGTATTAAGGCACTTGCCATACACGGCCGTACCCGCACACAGATGTATAAGGGTCAGGCCGACTGGAACCTGATCGGTAAAGTGAAAAACAACCCGCGCATCACCATTCCCATTTTCGGCAATGGGGATGTAGACAGCCCGGAGAAAGCCTTGGAGCTAAGGAACCGGTATGGTGTGGACGGCATCATGATTGGACGTGCCGCAATCGGATATCCCTGGATCTTCAACGAGATCAAACATTTCATGAAAACGGGTGAGCACCTGCCCGCTCCCACTATTGGAGACAGGGTGGCCGTATGTAAAAAACACCTGCACCGATCTGTTGAATGGAAGGGACCTGTAGTGGGTATTTACGAGATGCGCAGGCATTATGCCAATTATCTGAAGGGCATGCCCAATATCAAGGAATACCGGACCAAACTCGTCACCCTTACAACAGTGGAGGAGCTGGATATAGTGCTGGAGGAGATCGAAAGGAATTATGCCGGTTATGTTTTTGAAAAAACGCCTATCGAGCTGGTGAATTACCACGAGAAGTGCCCGGTGTAGGGTTGAAAGATGATAGGTTGATAAGGTTGATTGGATTTAACCCTCCGCCTCCGCTAAGGATCAGGTTAGGTTTTGATGAAATTTTCCAGCCCCTGCTTATAGGTTTTTCCTCTTTTTTCTGCAACATAATCGGCACCCAGCATAAGCAATGCCTGGATGGCCAGGGTACATCCCAGTCCTTTCCAGAATAACATTCCTGTACTATTATAGAAGAAGAGGAAAAGGGCCAGTCCGGCCAGGGCCAGGGCCATTTCCGTATACCGGTAGATCACAAAATTATTCATAACGGTCTTCATCCTCGGCATTTCGGTGCCTATGATATAATGGGGATCAGTTCCGGCCTGATAAGCGATGTCCAGCCTTTGTTTATCACTTCGGGCATATACGGTGTACCCTACGGTTAACTGTATCAGCCCGATGGCCAGCAAGGGTATCGCTGCACCCCTGAAAAAGGAAGGGTTGGTCTTGATGAAAATGAAAAAGACAAGGGCCAGCCCTATGGAGACAATCCCCAGGAACAGAAAGAGCAGGCTTTCCTGTTTTTCTGCGCTGAAGTAACGGTGGATGAAACTGAAATCGGTAAGGTCCAGCATGATGATTACTTTTCGATATTTTTTATTATTTCAGGCGACAAGGGCTCAACGGATGAAGCATAGAATCCGATCAGTTTCCCCTGCTCATCCACCAGGTATTTACAGAAGTTCCAGTTGGGTGGCTTTTCATTCCACCCGTTTTGGGAACGGTCGGTGAGCCAGTGGAAAATGACATTCTGTTCAGGGCCTTTCACCACGCTGCTTTTTTTCATAAGTGGGAAACTGACGCCATAATTCAGTTTGCAGAATGCTGCTATTGTGGTATCGGATCCCTGTTCCTGTTCTTTGAAATCATTGGCGGGAAAACAGATCACCACCAGTTTACCGGCATATTGCTGGTATAACTTTTCCAGGTTGGCATACTGGTTCGTATACCCGCAATCCGAGGCCGTGTTCACAAGCAACAGTTTTTTACCTTTTAGCTGTCCCATATCAAGGGGGGTGCCGTTGTTCAGGGTACCTGACAGGGAATAAAAGGGAACGGGAGGTTCGGTACCTGGGCCGTACAGGACCTGGTTTCTTTTACCCGTCAGGTTCGTTAACCACATGAAAGCCGGGTAAACGGCTTTCAATATTTTCTGCCGATACGTCATATGTACTGAATTTCTGTTTGCGATCTCCACATAGGCAAAGAATGCCAGGATTAATATAGATAAAACAATGAACGTCCTTTTTAATATACTATGTTTCTTCCGGAGTACCATACATGATCATACTTACTCTACTTCCATTGATTTCATTGATAAAATCCTGCAGCGAAAAAGTTTAAAGCCCGGGACTCCCAACCACAAACCACAAACTTCAAAACATGAACTATTTAATCACCCACTTGAACAACTTCAGTTTTCCCTTAAATGGGGGGTATTTTACTGAAGGATCGAACCAGGTTGGGGTTTTCATCACCGATTTCTTATGGCTGAAGGTCTCAAATGAGTATTTGCCATGATACTGCCCGGTGCCGCTGAACCCGCGCCCGCCGAATGGCAGGTTATGATTGGTGAGGTGCCAGCTTGCATTATTAACACAGCCTCCTCCAAAAGGCACGCTATTGAGCCAGTCTGTTTCCTTTTTAACCGAAGATGTGAAAATATAAAAGGCCAGTGGGTTGGGGTTATTGGCGATGATACGCTTTGCCTCGGTTGAATCCTGGAAAGTGATAATGGGTAATACCGGCCCGAATATTTCGTCCTTCATAACAAGGGAATCCGGTTTTACTTCGTCCAGCAGGGTGGGTTCAATGAAAAGGTTTGCAGCATCCGTTCTTCCTCCCTGTATGACCTTGCCGTCTTTCAGGTAACCTGTTATCCGGTTGAATTGTTTTTCATTGATGATCTTGCCGTAATTATAACTTGAGGAAGGGTCATCGCCGAAAAACTTCTTAATGGTGTCCTTTAATGCGGCAACAAGGGCATCTTTTCGGGAGGTATGAACGAGTACATAGTCGGGAGCCACGCACATTTGG
>JANYAL010000241.1 GCA_025361325.1 Bacteroidota bacterium | reverse complement strand
TTAAAAATAATGACAATGAATATTGCCAAGCAAAATTAACAAACAAATGATCGCCAGTTCTAATTGCTTGTTTGAGTTTGTAATAAAACAACCCACCATAATAAAAAAAGAACAATAAATTGTGTACTTATTGATTTCAATTAACTTGTTGCAACAGTTGTTGAGCAGTAGTATTTGTAGTTATATGAAGTTCACTCATCCATTTAACTATAGATTCAACAACAATAGCTAAAAAATCTTCTTATTGATTGATATTTAATTAGTTAAAGCAATAAATATACCCTATTACAACAGCTGTTGCACCCCTAAAAACTTATTCACATTGACCAAAATTTATTTTTTTATGTGGGGGCAATTTGTAATTTAGCCTCAGAATTTAATGGGTTAGTAAGTACAAAGGGTCAGCAGAAATGTTGACCCTTTTACTTTGATTCCACCGTTCATGAACATGATTCATGACTTAATATTTTTCAGTTCTATAAGTCCCCCAGCATTCTTTTTATTCCTGTTTTGAATGTCTAATCGCAGTTAATTGATTTTAACATCTTCTTTTTAGCATTTACTTTTATGGTATGAGTAAAACCAGGTCTTCTTTCTTTTGTCAGAATTGCGGTTATGAAAGTGCCAAATGGCTGGGTAAATGTCCAGCCTGCAATAACTGGAACACTTTTGTTGAGGAAGTGATCGTAAAAGGAACAGATAAAAAGGATAAAGACCAATGGAAAGAATACACTGGTGCAGAAAAGATCAAAACCATTTCCATCAGTGAGGTGAACAGTGCTGAAGAAAAAAGGATCATCACTGCCGATGCAGAACTGAATCGTGTATTGGGAGGAGGGATCGTACCAGGCAGTATTGTGTTGGTGGCCGGTGAACCGGGAATAGGAAAATCCACCCTCTTTCTGCAAAACGGTCTGCAGCTTACAGACATTATTGTCTTGTATATAAGTGGTGAAGAAAGCGAGCAACAGATAAAAATGCGGGCCGACCGCATCGGCATCAAGAACGATAATTTCTACCTGCTCACTGAGACTGATACAAAAACGATCTTCCAGGAAATAAAAAAACTCAAACCGCAGTTGGTGATCGTTGATTCCATCCAGACACTGCAATCGCCCTTTGTGGAAAGCGGGCCGGGTAGCATCAGCCAAATCAGGGAATGTGCCGCCGAACTGCAACGCTTTGCCAAAGAGACGTATACTCCGGTATTCCTGATCGGCCATATCACCAAGGATGGCACCATTGCAGGTCCGAAGATACTGGAACATATGGTGGATACCGTGTTACAATTTGAAGGCGACCGGCATTATGCATACAGGATACTGAGAACATTGAAGAACCGCTTCGGCTCCACGGCAGAGCTGGGTATCTATGAAATGACAAGTGAAGGCATGCGGGCCGTGAGTAATCCTTCCGAATTGCTGATCTCGCAGAAAGAAGAGCAGCTTAACGGTATTGCCATTGCTGCCACCATGGAAGGCATGAGGCCCTTACTGATCGAAGGCCAGGCACTCGTCACCCAAAGTGTATACGGCACCCCACAACGCACGGTAAGCGGTTTTGACGGGAGACGTCTGCAATTATTACTCGCCGTCCTGGAAAAACGCGGGGGATTCCATTTTGGATTGAAAGATGTATTCGTCAACATTGCAGGGGGGTTGAAACTGGAGGACCCCTCCATTGACCTGGCGATTGTTTCTGCCTTGCTGAGCAGTTATGAGGATATTCCCATCAGCCAGTTGTATTGTTTTGCAGGAGAGGTAGGACTGAGCGGGGAGATCCGGGCGGTGAACCGGATAGAACAACGTATCGCTGAAGCGGAAAAACTGGGTTTTGAAAAGATCATTGTCAGCAAGTATAACGCGAAAGCGATGAGCAAAGGGAAATACAATATTGAAGTTGTGCCGTTGGCGAAAGTGGAAGAATTATACCATTATTTATTTTAACTTAGCCGTGAAACTGTACCCGACCTTTGTCCTTTTTACAACAGATATTCAACGATACCCTGCACCTGCTGTACCCGCACCTTTGTGCCGGCTGCGGTAAAGACCTGCCCTATAAACATGACCTGCTTTGCCTCCGGTGCATCCATGAACTACCGCATACCGGTTTCGCCTCCATGCCCGGTAATCCGGTGGAAAAATATTTCTGGGGCAGGTTACCCATAGCAGCGGCACACAGTGAATTCTATTTTACAAACGATTCTTTGATACAACATCTCTTACATCAACTCAAGTATAAGGGCAATGACAGGATTGGACTTTTCTTAGGGGAATCATTGGGCAAAACGCTGGTGAACAGCGGACGCTTCAATACCATCGACGCCCTGATCCCCCTGCCGCTTCACCCGGATAAACAGCGCAGGCGCGGCTATAACCAGGCTGCTGTTATAGGCAGGGGTGTAGCCGAAGTGATGCATGTTCCGCTGCTGACCGGACTGGTTGTAAAGCAAGAGGCCACCGAAACTCAAACAAACAAACACCGGGCAGAAAGATGGGATAATGTTTCCGCAAGTTTTACAATCAGTGATCAACAGTCACTGGTTGGCAAACATCTCTTGCTTATAGATGATGTAATTACCACAGGCGCCACACTGGAAGCCTGCGGCCAGGCCATCCTTGAAATCAGCAATATCAGGCTCAGTATTGCAACCGTGGCACACACTTCCAAATAGTTTGCAGTTTGTGCTCAGTTGGTTTACATTTGAAGCATGAAAAGATCTGGCTTGGTTTTCTTTCTAATAATGTTTACCAGTTGCCTGATCTTTATATCCTGCAAGAAAGATTCCTTCATCACCAGCTCCGACGCCAGGATAATTCTGAGCGACGATACCCTGCATTTTGATACCGTTTTTACGTCAACCGGTTCCATCACCAAAGTGCTCAGGATCTTCAACGACAATGACCAGAAACTGCACCTGAGCAAGATCAGGCTGATGGGTGGCACCTCATCGGCCTATAGAATGAGCGCAGACGGCATCTCAGCTGCAGAAGTGGACGACCTGGATATTGCAGCCAACGACAGCATCTATGTTTTTGTGGCCGTTACCATAAACCCGAATACCGCCAACCAACCTTTCATTGTGTCTGACAGTATATTGATCAGTTACAATGGTAATAACCGGTTTATACAATTGCAGGCTTACGGGCAGAATGCCAATTTTCTGCGAAACCGGGTAATAAGCGGTAATGTCACCTGGACGAATACTTTACCCTATGTAATACTGGGCAGTATACGAATAGATACCACAGCAACACTCACTATTCAACAAGGCTGCAGGATCTATTCACATGCCGATGCCCCTTTTATTGTGGACGGTACACTGCTTATCAACGGTACAAAATCGGACAGTGTTGTATTTGAGGGCGACCGCCTGGACCAGGGCTATAAGGACCTGCCTGCAGGATGGCCCGGCATCTATATTAGGGGCAACAGCAAGAATAATGTGTTCACCCATGCCATCATAAAAAATGCCAACCAGGGCCTGGTTGTAGGTCAACCATCCATCAATGCTAACCCGAAACTCATCCTGCACCAGTGTATCGTCGACAACGCCTGGGAGGCAGGCATTTTTTGCATGAACAGCAGCCTGCAAGCTGATAACTGCCTGGTCAGTAATTGCGGCAGCAATATCTCCCTTACCTATGGAGGCA
>JANYAL010000230.1 GCA_025361325.1 Bacteroidota bacterium | reverse complement strand
TTTCGTATTCCCGCTTGTTACCGCTATTCGGTGGAGAACACGGTGCATGTTGCTGCACATGCCCGGGGAAGGGGCATCGGCAAATTACTGATACCTCCGGTGATTGAAGCAGCCCGGCAAATGAATATGCATACTGTTATAGCGGGCATCGATGCCACCAACGAGATAAGCCTGCATTTGCATAAAAGCTTCGGTTACATAGAAGTGGCGCATTTTAAACAGGTAGGGTATAAGTTTGACCGTTGGCTTGACCTTATATTCCTGCAGCTGATCTTATGACGTTTATCAATGAAAATATCAACCCCTGAAATATGAGTTTTAATGTGAATGAACATGGCTATTACGGGAATTACGGCGGCGCCTATATCCCGGAGATGTTGTACCCCAATGTGAACATATTGCAGGAAAAATACCTCAGCATTATACATGAACCGGGCTTCCGGCAGGAATTCCATCAGTTGCTCACCGATTATGTTGGCAGGCCCACACCGCTTTTCCGGGCCAACCGGTTAAGCGATAAATATGGAGCAAGGATTTACCTGAAACGGGAGGACCTGTGTCATACCGGCGCCCATAAAATCAACAATACCATTGGTCAGATCCTGCTGGCCGGACGATTGGGTAAGAGAAGGATCATTGCCGAAACAGGGGCGGGACAGCACGGGGTGGCTACCGCTACGGTATGCGCGCTCAAAGGCCTTGAATGCGTAGTGTATATGGGTGAAAAGGATATCGAGCGCCAGGCGCCCAATGTAGCCAGGATGAAGATGCTGGGAGCAACCGTTGTACCTGTCAGCAGCGGAAGCAAAACACTCAAAGATGCCACCAATGAGGCGATACGGGACTGGATCAATAATCCGTTGGATACACATTACATCATCGGGTCTGTGGTTGGTCCGCATCCGTATCCCGATATGGTGGCCCGGTTTCAGAGTGTGATCAGTGAAGAGATCAAAAAACAACTACTCGATCAGACGGGTAACGCTAACCCGGCATATGTCATTGCCTGCGTGGGTGGCGGAAGCAATGCAGCAGGGGCTTTCTATCATTTTCTGGATGAGGAACAGGTAAAACTCATCGCCGTGGAAGCGGCCGGTTGCGGCATTCACAGCGGTAAGTCAGCAGCCACCACGCAACTGGGGCGTCCCGGGATCCTGCATGGCAGCAAAAGCTTATTGATGCAAACTGCCGATGGACAGATCACGGAGCCGCATAGTATCTCAGCCGGACTGGATTACCCGGGTATCGGTCCGCTGCATGCCCACCTGTATGAAAGTGGCAGGGCCATATTCATGAGTGCTACCGATGCGGAAGCACTCGCTTCCGCTTTTGAACTGAGCCGGATGGAGGGTATCATTCCCGCACTGGAAACCGCACATGCTGTCTTTGTGCTGAATAAACTCAACTTCCGCAAAGACGATGTGGTAGTAATCTGTTTAAGTGGCCGGGGTGATAAGGACCTGGATACCTACATGAAATATATCAGTTAATGAGACCAAAGAACAGACTTGACAAATTATTCGCTGAAAAGAATAAAGATATCCTCAATGTGTATTGCACGGCGGGTTACCCGCATTTGGAATCAACAGCAGCCGTAATGCAGGCCCTTCAGCAAAATGGTGCTGATATCATCGAGATCGGAATGCCTTACAGCGACCCCCTGGCAGACGGTCCGGTCATTCAACAAAGCAATATGACCGCCCTGGAGCATGGCATGAGTATTCCGCTGCTATTCGACCAGTTAGGCAAGATGCGCGATACCATTCATATCCCAGTTATACTGATGGGGTACCTCAATCCGGTACTGCAATATGGAATGGCTGCCTTCTGTGAAGCGGCCAATAAGGTGGGTGTAGACGGTATCATTCTTCCCGACCTCCCGATCCATGAATATGAAACGGAATTCAGGGACCTATTCCTATCGAATGGCCTTCACTTCATATTTCTCGTAACGCCTGATACCCCTGAAGCACGTATACGTAAAATAGATTCGCTCAGCAGCGGTTTCATCTATGCCGTATCTTCCTCCTCTACAACAGGCAACACCGCACCTATAGAACAGCAGGAAGCATATTTTAAAAAATTACAGGACATGAACCTCATTAACCCCATATTGGTGGGTTTCGGTATCAATGACAGCACAACTTTTCGTGCAGCCTGTCGTTACAGCAACGGAGCCATTATCGGTAGTGCATATATAAGAACGCTGACCGATGTTACGGACATTGGCATGGCTACTAAAGAATTCTTAAATAAAATTACCGGTTGATCCATTTGCCAAAAACAACATAAATTGCGAGTTAAATTATTGTCATGAAGGAGATCTTATTTTTATCACTGTTGCTGCCGGCTTATATCTATGCGCAGGTCAAAAAACCCCATGGCACTGGCCTTAAGGTAAAAACTTCAACAGTATCAGTAAAAGCACCGCTGGACGGGTTCCTGATCACGGGTGATGTCAAAGGATTTCCGGATGGTATCAAAGTGGCCCTGCTGAACGGTCAAACAGGTGCTCCGGAGAGCGAAACTACCATCCAAAACAATAAATTCACCTTTAAGGGTAAAATGACTACCCCCGATTTCAGGATCCTGCTTTTCGATAACCAGCCTCCTTATATAACTCTGTTCCTGGATAACAGCAATGTGAAAATAACAGGTACAAAGGAAAAAATTACAGAAGCACTGGTAACGGGTTCCAAATCACATGGGGAATATGATGTGTTCAACAAAGCTATGGAGCCCTATAAAAAAGTATTTGAAGAGGGCGCTCCGTATGATTCTGCAGCCAGCAGTAAAGCTTTGCAAATCAGCAGTGAATTCATAAAGAAACACACCAATTCTTTCATTACCCCCCTTGCCATAATCAGGTACAACCAGATTGCCGATGACCCTGCCAATACGGAGATCATGTTCAAAGCCTTGTCGCCGGAGATCAGGTCAACTTCCATGGGCGCATATATAGCTCAATACCTGGCAGATGCCAGAAAGAATGCAGTAGGTACCCAACTGCCCGATTTTACACAGGACGATACCAGCGGTAAAGCGGTAAGCCTGTCTTCCCTGCGTGGTAAATATGTTCTTATTGATTTCTGGGCGAGTTGGTGCGGCCCCTGCCGCATGGAGAATCCCAATGTAGTGGCAGTATACAATAAATTCAGGGACAGGAACTTTACGGTACTTGGTGTATCACTCGATAAAGCCAAACCCGCCTGGGAGGATGCTATTCAGAAGGATAATCTAACCTGGACGCATGTGAGTGACCTGCAGGGATGGAGTAATGCAGTGGCATTGCAATTTCAGATCTTCCAAATCCCGCAGAACATACTTGTTGACCCCGAGGGAAAGATCGTTGCTAAAAACCTGCGGGGCGGACAGTTGGAAAGAAAGCTGGTTAAAGTACTACGTTAACTATTGGGTGCATAGTTCATATTTTTTATTGGAAGCATTACTGCATCCGGGCATATTAAAGGGAATTCCACCTTACCGGGTTTTCCCCAGCAAGAATTCAAGTGGTATATGCAGGCGTTTTGACCAGGCCCTTTCTGAATGTTCCTCACCCGGAAATTCACGTGTGATCCAGTCCTTTTCCGTAAATCCTTTTTTTCGCATGACCGAATCGGCCACCTGCTGCCAGGGTTTATACAGGCTGTCGCGGGTAAGTGAACCATAATCAAAATAGATCTTGTGCTTACCGGTTGAGGGTAGGTGGGTACTGAGGTATTTAATAATGGCCTTTGGAATGGTACCCTTTTCCTGTATGATACTGCCGATCCAGTCGGTTGACAAACAGGCAGCCCCTCCAAACACTTTCGGGTATTCGCAGATCGCATACATGGAGATCAGGCCTCCCTTGCTGGAACCTCCGATAAAAGTATGCTTCCTGTCTTTGAAGGTTGAGAAATTAGTATCGATAAAGGGTTTCAGCTCTTTTACAATGAACCGGAGATAATCATCCGCCCTTGCCTTTCCTTTCATCTCTTCCTGTACCCATTTCTCCCTGAACCCGGAAGGCAGGTATTGCAGGGCCTTTTGCGGAATGTAATCCGCATTTCGGTATTCACCTGTGTTATATATGCCCACTACAATGCAAGGCTCGATCTTTTCATCCCTGATAAGCCGGGTCATTATCTCATCCACTTGCCACTCCTGGTGGTTCCAGCTGGTAGTGCTGTCAAACAGCATCTGGCCATCGTGCAGGTACAG
>JANYAL010000114.1 GCA_025361325.1 Bacteroidota bacterium | reverse complement strand
TGGGGGTGGTGGTATCGTGGGTAACATCGGTGATGAGGGCAATATCCGGTTTGATCCTGCGGGCGATCATCTCTGCACCGCGCAACCCGATCTCCTCCTGAACTGCATTCACGATATAAAGTGCGAAGGGAAGCTTCTTCTTATTCTCTTTTAATATTCGGGCCACTTCGGCTATCATGAACCCGCCGATGCGGTTATCGAAGGCACGGCCGATGATATAATCATAGGCGATCTCCTCGTATCCCTCCTCGTAGGTTGCGATTGCGCCTATATGGATACCCAGGGATTCCACTTCCTTCTTGTTCCGCGCACCGCAGTCTAGGAACAGATTCTCCACTTTGGGTTGGGGTTCTTTATTGTCGTTATTACTCATGCGGGTATGGATGGCGGGCCAGCCAAAGACGGCTTTTACGCTTCCTTTCTTTCCGTGAATGAGCACACGCATGGAGGGTGCGATCTGGTGGTCGACCCCGCCATTCCGTTTCAGATAGATGAGACCATCAGGGGAAATATAATTTACGAACCAACTGATCTCATCGGCATGGGCCTCTATCACCACTTTGAATTTTGCATCGGGATTGATGACACCAACGGCAGAACCATAGGGATCCGTGAAATGGGTGTCCACAAAGGGTTTGATGTATTCGAGCCATAGTTTCTGTCCGCTGGTTTCGAAGCCCGTTGGAGAAGGGTTGTTGATATAATTCTTCAGGAAGGCATAGGAATCTTTGTTCAGGATACTCTTTGTCTTTTTTGCTTTTGCCATAATTACCTATTGAAACACAAAATTAGTTAAATAGCAGCGATATAGGTGGCGAGTGCGGAAAAAAGCATCAGTCCGTCCACGATAAAATAATAAAAGAAATAGCCCTGCTTTTTTGTGGAGTAATACCAGGTAATAAGTAAAGCAAAGGTCGACAATTGCAGGGCAATCGTCTCCGGAATGCTTACCCCGAAATAATAGAACAGGAAATTGCTGGCAAACAGGGTCACGAAGAGCATGAAGATCAGGTAACGTAGGGTCTTGGGGCTAAGGTCGGTGGCGAGGCTGCGCAGCCCGCGTATCTTGTCAACCGCAATATCGCGACTATCGAATATGATGCAGAGCATAAGCATGAATAAAAAACGCCGGGTGAAAATGAACCATTCCGCCGGGCTCATCCCTACCACCGTCGTATGCAGGGGGATATAGGCCGTAACATAGGTCCAGGTAAATGCCAGCAAGGTAGTCTTCAGCACACCTGCCTTTCGGGTAAAACGCAGGAACTGGAAAGGTAATAACGGAAGGGCGTAAAGGATGGTAAGCCCCATGGCGGGCCAGAGCTTACCCGGCTGCAGGGGCGAATACCAAAAACACCAGGCCATTCCTGCAACGGAGAAAGCCAGGAGTGCGATCTCCGGGAGTTCATTCCGTAAAAAGAAGCCCAGGGAAAAATGATTGGCCAGGGAGAACCGGGAGAGCAGCCAGTAGAAATTATAACTGCAGAGCGTGGCAAAGAAGATGAAACCGTATTCGTATATATCCACCTGCAAGTGAATCAGGAGAGCGGTTTGGAAGGACATGGCCACGCTGCAAAAAGCGATGAATATGGAATGCGACAGGATGAAATGAACCCATTTCATTACTGGAAGAAGAAGTATAAAGGAGTAGTTGTTACAATGGTATTGCTCTTATTCTTCGCAAAATCCTTCACATACACTTCATAGAAAAGGGTATCTGTTTTGGGTGACGGTCTGTTGCTGGCCTGTAATAAATTATTGGTGTTGAGTGTAACATCCACATCGGCCTGGAAATCTTTCATGGTCGCGTTGGTGAGGTCGGGGAAACGGAAAGAATCGCTTTTATTAGCCAGCAGGTTTTTGATATAGATAAAAGCAGTATCCTTACCGGCCTGTTTGCCCAGGTCGCCTTCCAGGTCGGTCACGGTGAAGGTGAGCACAGGAAGGATCTGCCCGGTGATAGGAATATTACCGGAAAGTGTATTGGGTTTTAAGGATTTGAACGTGATCTGGGGGGCTGTCGTAAATTTGTTCTTCGAGCAGGCCATGATTCCTGAAACAACTATGGCTATTAAAAGAGTGTACCGCATCTTTGTGTATTGAATGTCAAATTTAATGATTGAAATTGAAAGAACCCGTTAAAAATAATGACCTGGAAAGACGCATCTTCGCAGCTTCTGCCGGGAACTTCATCACCCTGGCCATTGAACTGTTCCGTTTCCAGCATTCGAACAATGAACTGTACAGGAAATATTGTGATACCCTGCAAATTGACGCCGGGCAGGTAGATACCCTGCATAAGATACCCTTTCTCCCCATTTCTTTTTTTAAGACGCATACGGTTAAAACCACTGAATTTGAAGCCGAAGCCGTTTTTTTAAGCAGTGGCACCACGCAAACGGGAAACAGTAAACATTATATCAGGGATCTTTCCCTGTACCGGAAAAGTTTTTGTACCACGTTTGAACATTTTTATGGCCCTCCTGCTGAAAAATGCATCCTCGCACTAATGCCTACAGAAGAAGAAAGACCAAATTCATCCCTGTTGATGATGACGGAGGTGCTGGTAGCCAAAAGCAAGGATCTGCTCAGTGGCTTCTACCTCCACGACCCTGAAAAGCTGCACCGTACCATCCAGCACAATGAGATATTGAAAAAGACCTCCCTCCTGATCGGGCTCACCTATGCCCTGCTTGATTTCGCTGAGCAATACCCGATGCAACTGCGGCATACGATCATTATGGAAACAGGAGGCATGAAAGGACGAAGGGAGGAGATAACCAGGACCGGAGTGCACCGCATCCTGCAGCAGCAACTGGGTGTAAGCCTGGTACACAGCGAATACGGGATGACGGAATTACTGTCGCAGGCATATTCCAAGGGCGATGGCAAATTCCATTGCCCGTCCTGGATGAAAGTGTTGTTACGGGATGAAGACGACCCCCTTCAGGTACTGGCACCCAATCCGGAAACCGATAAACCGGTGAATGGCGTGATCAATATCATTGACCTGGCCAATATATATAGTTGTGCCTTTATAGCTACGGAAGACCTGGGAAAACTGCATCCCAACGGAAGCTTTGAAGTGCTGGGGAGACTGGATACCAGCGATGCCAGGGGCTGTAGTTTGATGCTGATCTGACTTATTTAAACAAAGTCAGGTAACTGCAACCCGATGATAAAACCGATTTCTACTTTTTTTAATTGCAACAAAGAATATCCAAAAGACAGTATCTTCAATAAAGTTGAACGCCCGGGAACTAGGTGTAGATTTACCGATGATGAAGCCACACTGGCACTGAAGCAATATCAGGGAACCCTCCGGATAAAAGGATCTTAATTTTTGGGGTGCCTTTTTTGGCGAAACAAAACAGAACCAAAAAAATAAATTTCCTGTAATGCAGGAAAACAGGATTTACGGAATGACAAAACAAAGCTCAAATAAGATAGTAAGGCGTTTATCAATAGTGATAGCATCCCTTCTCCTGGCTGCCTGGCTCTGTGAATACATCGGCGATACACAGGAGAACCAGGTACGAAACGCATTCTATTACATCACCGGCGACAGCATCAAATCCTATAATAAGATCACGGTTGACAGCAGCGGTATACCCTACGTGGATTATTTCACCGAGAACGGCGTTACCCCCGGCAGGCAATACAATGCCACCATCGTGGCCACGCATGCCACAGAACTCTATCATGACCTGGAAAAACGGCCCGACAGCCTTAAAGGAGTTCAGTTCAGGAACTGTATCAACTGGCTTACCCGGAACATAACATACAGAAAGGGATATGGATTATATGTTTTCAACTGGCAGCAGGCCTGGTACCCGAAAGTGAAGGCACCCTTTACATCAGCACTTTCCTCCGGCTGCGCTATTGAGGCATTCACATATGCACAGCAATTCTATCCTGCGGAGGACCACCTGCAATATGCCAAAGCATTATTGAAGGGCTTCTATCTGCCCATTGACAGCGGGGGCTTTACCTACAAAGAAAAACAGGGATGGTGGTACGAGGAATTTGCCGATACGAATAAACAAACACCCCGTATCCTCGACGGACATATCTATGCCATCCTGGGTACCCGCGCCTATTTCCAGCTCACCAAAGATGATTCCGCCAAATATGTCATCAGCCAGGGACTTACCGCCCTGAAACAACACCTGCCCGATTATGACCATTACGAGGACCGGGTTTGTTATGATATTGACTGCAAGCCCGCCGACTGGAAATACCATACCATGCTGGCCGGGCAAATGAAACAGCTTTGGGAGGTTACCAACGACAGTTTATTTTTCCACTACTACCGCAAATGGAGCAGGCCTTTGGAGAAGCCCTATGTGTACCGTATCGTAAAGGAACGGAACAGGTCGGGCATCATTTTATATATTTTGATGAGTGCATTCCTGTTTATCATCATCAGTTTTGGATGGA
>JANYAL010000375.1 GCA_025361325.1 Bacteroidota bacterium | reverse complement strand
TGGCATTTCATCGGGCACCTGCAAAGCAATAAGGTAAGATACATCGCCCCCTTCATTCACCTGATACACGGTGTGGATAGTTACAGCCTACTGAAAGAGATCAACAAACAGGGCATTCGTAACAACCGCACCATCGATTGCCTCCTGCAGGTGTATATTGCCAGGGAAGAGACCAAATTCGGACTGGATGGCCAGGAACTGGACACACTTATTGATCGTATTACACATATTCCACAAATGGTAGAACAGGACGGGGCCTTACATAATTTCCGTGTAAAAGGGATCATGGGCATGGCCTCCTTCACCAACAACAAGGACCTCATTAGAAGTGAATTCCGCTATTTAAAAAGCCGCTTTGACCGGTATACCCAAACTTCAACCCAAAACCTTCAATTTTGTACCCTGAGCATGGGCATGAGCGGCGATTACACGATTGCGCTGGAAGAAGGCAGCAATATGGTAAGGATTGGCAGCCTGGTATTCGGGGAAAGAGAACAAACCCCATAAGACAATCTCATTTCACCAATCCTTTCAGCGACTTATATGAAATTGTTAAAACCTTAACAATCCCTGTGAAAACCGGCACGAAATTGTATCCATTAGCGTTAAAGCAATAACTTTGAGATGTATTATAACGCTACCATGTCCGCAACTTTTGAAGCCGAGAAGAACAGGAAGGCAATGGCCTATACCGCAGTGATCTGCGCTATCCTGCTCTTACTGGCAATCTTTATCTCCTGGAAACTGCCGCCACCGCCCGTACCCCTGGTACAGGACCTTATTGAGATCAACCTGGGCAATAATGCAGAAGGGTACGGGACCGTGCAGCCCCTGATAAAGGGAGAAAAAGCACCATCCGAAGCAGTTGCAGAACAAGTACAGAAATCGGTTGCCGTTTCTGCTGCCGAAAAAGATATCCTGGTAGACAATACCCCCGACAAAGAATCCGCACCGGTGAACAAACCCGAAAAGACACCGGTTAAGATAAAAACACCATCTCCCGTGGTGATCCCCGAACCCAAACCCCAGAAACCCAAGATCGCCGGTTACGGCGGTCCTAAGAACGGCATCGGTAATGGTGCCAACGAGGACAACGGATACAAATATCAGGGCAATAATCCCGGGGGCAAGGGTGATAACGGCGATCCCAACGGGAAACCAGACAGCTATGGCAAAAATCCCGGCGGCAGGATCGGTGGCGGCCCGCGTGTAACAGGCGACAGGAAGATCATCCGCTATTATTCCTTCACCGGTGAACTGGAAAAAGCTACCATATTCGCCATCGTTAAAGTGACCCCGGAAGGCGTAGGCAGGTTCAACGGATTCGCCCGCAATTCCACCAGCACCAGCCAGGCCTATGCCAGTTCAATCATAGAATATCTCCGTAATATAAAATTCGATACCGCCGATCATGAATCCACAGTAACCGTACAGTTCAATTTTAATGTGAACTGATGGAGTGAATAGTAAATAATGAATAATGGATAGTGAAAGCAATTTCAATATCTGAACTGCTTACCCAATATCCGGCATCTCCTTCACTATTTCAAAGAACTTCCCATATACCTGTTTGCAGTTTTTTCATTTTACACATTTCCATACCTGCAAATCCGCACATCTGCCGCAAACATACACAGCAAAACAGCCCAAACATCAAACCTGTCGTATTTGGCGGAATTGGCGGGAAACCTGTTTTGAAAAAGTTCTAATTTGAACCTGCCAAAAAACTACTTTGTTGCAGACAGGTTGTGTACAGCATGCCTACTGCATAGGGAAAGCATGCAGATTTCTGCAACCAGTACACATGCTGTAGGCATGCTGATAGCATCCGGGTGCCTGCCGAAACGGATGACCCATTCGGACGGGAATAAACAGTTCAGTCATTGAACACCCATTCAACATTCACTTTTCACTATTCATCAAATCACCGGATAATATGTCTTTTCAGAGATGCTTCTTTCCGGCATAACAGCATAATTTACATCCGGCCATCTGCACTTCTGAAATCTGTACATCCCGCTTATCTTTGCCCCGCATGACCTACCAGCAAACGATTGACTACCTGTACAAACACCTGCCTATGTTCAGCCGGGTGGGTTCAATTGCCTACAAGGAGGACCTTCATAATACCATTGCCCTCTGTAAAGCACTGGGAGATCCCCAGAACGCATTCAAAAGCATCCACATAGCCGGCACCAACGGTAAAGGCAGTACCAGTCATATGCTGGCAGCCATCCTGCAGGAAGCAGGTTACAAGACCGGGCTCTACACATCGCCCCATTTGAAGGATTTCAGGGAACGTATCAGGATCAATGGTGAAATGATTCCTGAACAGGTAGTCACAGCATTCGTAGAAAGAATGGAATCCATCATCCGTTCAGTTGAACCCTCTTTTTTTGAGCTCACCGTGGCCATGGCATTTGATTATTTTGCAAAAGAAGCAGTTGATATCGCAGTCATTGAAACCGGGCTGGGCGGCAGACTTGACAGCACCAATGTGATCACACCCATCCTGTCCGTGATCACCAATATCGGTTACGACCACATGAACATCCTTGGCAATACACTGGAAGCCATCGCTTCCGAAAAAGCCGGCATCATCAAACCCGGCATACCTGTCGTGATTGGTGAATACCTGCCACAGACAAAGAAGATCTTCCTGTCTAAAGCAGCCGACATGCATGCCCCCATTCATTTTGCATCGGAGGAATTCAGGGTAAGCCATATCCACCCTTCCGGCAACCTGCTTACCTGCGATGTTACCGATACCGGGAACGGTATCACTGAAACATTCAGGCTGGACCTCACGGGGCTGTACCAGGTAAAGAATCTTTGCACCGTTCTGAGTGCGGAAGGGATACTTGCCGAAAAAGGTTTCCCCATACGCGGTGCTGCAGAAAAAAAGGGCCTTCAGGAAGTGAAACAACTCACCGGCCTGTATGGACGGTGGGATCTGGTTCGGGAAAAACCTTACCTTATCCTTGATGTGGCACATAATGAAGATGGTATAAAACAGGTGCTGGATCAGGTGCGGTTTATGCATGATGCCGGTACAATCAATACCAGCCGGCAAATTCACCTGGTGATAGGTATGGTCAGGGACAAGGACCTGTCAAAGATATTATCGCTCCTCCCTGCATCGGCGAACTATTATTTTACCCATGCACATATCCCGCGTGCATTAACGCACCTGGAATTAAAAGACAAGGCGGCAGCTTATGGATTGAAAGGGGAAAGCTTTACTGATGTGAACCTGGCTATAAAGCATGCGATCCGGTCAGCCGCGCCGAATGACCTCATCATTGTATGCGGTAGCGTATTCGTTGTCGGGGAAGTGGATACAACATTATTTACCGGCGTCTAATAGTTCAAACCCATAGAACAGGCAGGCCGCATGGAGGGCTTGTTTGATCCTATGCTGCAGCAACATCCTGCGCACTTCTTCCAGTGAAAAATAGCATATCTCAATATCCTCATTCCGGTCAAGCTGCTGCCTATTCATCTTTTCCCCACCCGTGGCCAGGAAAAGATGCGTATAATTGTTGAGGATACCCGGGTTGGCAGCCAGCTTTCCCAAAGGAGTATACGAAGAGAAGGCATGACCGGTCTCTTCCATCAGTTCGCGGGTAATGGCTGCCTGTGCATCCTCGCCCGGGTCAATGAATCCCCCGGGCAGTTCAAGCAGGGTCTCTTCAATGGGGTGCCTGTATTGCCTGACCAGTATAACCTCATTGTTTCCGGTAACGCACATTGCACAAACGCAGGGGGGCAGTTCCACCACAAAATAGGGATCCACCATATGCCCATCCGGCCTAACACAAACATCCTGCCTGGCGGTGAAGTAAATATGATGGCTGAGATAAACAGACGATAGTTTTTTCCAGTTCATGTTGATCCTAGTTCGAAACGCTTAGTTCGTAGTTGATATGTCGTTGTTTGAAGTGGATTGTTTGTAGTTGTAGTCCAACCTGTGATGCGTTATCACTATGGCCTTAGTTTTACAAACCGAAGGCTGCCTACTAAGAACTATGAACTACGAACCATGGATAATGAACTAACTCCACCCCATCCGCCCGCGCAGCGATGTAACATGCGCCACATGATGATTACCGTGCCAGGCATACATTCCCAGCAGGAACCAGAGCGTCATCTCTTTTTTGTATTCCGGATGGTACACCGTGCGTCCAAATTCTTCAGGGCTGATATGTATAAGCAGTTCCAACCAACGTGTATGCAGGGAATGGAGCAGGGTCAGCGAAATATTGACAGGTATATTCAGGGTGTCGGGCAGTTCGGCCCATTTCGATTCCTCGTATGGTTTGATGGTCGGGTTCTTTTCCGTTAATCCCAGTTTGAAACGCATATAGGCATTCATATGGCTGTCGGCTACATGATGCACCAGTTGTTTTACTGTCCAGCCCCCTTCCCGGTAAGGGGTATTAAGTTGCAACTCATCGAGGTTGAGGATGGCATTCTCCAGGTGCTGGGGTAAGCGTTTGATATCGTTCAGCCAGTCTGCCAGCAGTTCTGCTGAATAAGGCTGTGGGGTGAATTTGCCGATGGGATAACGCAGGTCTTGCATATTGGATCTATTGTTTATCGTTTATCGTACCGGGTTTGATGCCTTCCAGTATGATATCAAAAATGAGCACGGCCCCTGCTTTGATAGGTGAACCGGGAGGTGGGTTGTCGCCATACGCCAGTTCAGCAGGGATATATACTTTCCAGTGTGAACCCACGGGCATGAGTTGCAGGATCTCGGTCCAGCCCCTGATCACCTGGTTCACCGGGAACACAGCCGGTTGACCACGCTTTAATGAATTATCGAATTCCTTACCATCCATCAGTACACCGATATAGTTCACTACCACGGTGTCGGTAACATGCGGTTTATTGGCCGTTGAGTCACCGGCCTTTATAATCTCATACTGCAGGCCACTAGGCAGGGTGGTAACCTCTTTGCGTTTCTTATTGGTTTCTAAATAGGTTGCACATTTCAGTTTTTCTTCCTGTGTTTTCATTTTAACCATCTCTTCCTTCTTTTTGGAAAAGAGTGCGAGCTGATGCTGAAAACTCTTGTTTCCTGCATCTAATGGAATCAGGGTGGGCTTGTTATTATACAGGTCGTCGAAGCCTTTCTGCATCAGGGCGGTATTCAGCCCGGATATGCCCTGGTCGCGCATATTGGAGGCTACATTATAACCTACCATATAACTAAAACTGTCCACCAGGCTTTTTACGATTGGCTGGGCAGGTGTTTTCACTGGGATTTTGGACTTGCCGTTTTGCGCCATGGCGTTCCATGCTGAGATCAAAATGAAAAGGGATACAATTACTTTCTTCATCCATGAATTATTTAAAGTTTAAAAATCAGGTGCAAATAAACATCCTTTTAATCTTCCCGCATCTGCTTTCCTGTTAAATGTATGAAAACATCCTCCAGGTTGGCTGATTTTACCTGTTTGGGACGCTCAAAACCGGTGTTCACCAGGTCGTCGATCATCTTATCGGGCGAATCTATAGATATGATACGTCCTTCATCCATGATGGCAATCCTGTCGCATAGCTGTTCTGCTTCGTCCATATAGTGCGTGGTGATGATGACGGTGGTACCCTTGGAACGGATGTCCCTGATCAGGTCCCAGAGATTCCGCCGGGCCTGGGGGTCAAGACCGGTGGTGGGTTCGTCCAGGAAAATGATCTTGGGTTTATTGATCAATGTAGTGGCAATGGAAAAACGCTGTTTCTGCCCGCCGCTCAGCTCTTTGAATTTTGCTTTCGACTTGTCTTTGTCCAAAAGCCTCCGTTTTTCTTTCTTGTCGAGCCCGGGTTCATGTAGCTTTTCAGCCTCTTCTGCCGTAAGGGTGAGATTCACCAACCGCAGCATACCCTGTGGATCGGCGGGGGTATTATACAACCCGGAAAAAAGCGCAATGAGTTCGGTGAGCTTCAGGGCGGGATAATATCCTGAGGTCTGCAGTTGCACCCCGATGATCTTCTTAATGTCGTCTGGTTGCTTGTCCAGATCCAGCCCGTCCACGGTCACTTCGCCGCCCGTCTTGGTGCGGAGGGTCTCAATGATCTCCAGGGTCGTGGATTTACCTGCGCCGTTAGGACCCAGCAGACCGAATATCTCACCTTCAAACACATCGAAAGATATTCCCTTGACCGCCTCGAATGTTCCATAGTGTTTTACCAGGTTTCTTACGGTTATGATCTTTTTCGGCATAATACGATGTTAAACAATAAAGTTTTTGTTATTGATACCCTCCCGGGCCGAAAAACTTATAAAGGGCAGGCATTTGACACCATTTCGCAATGAGAAGCTTTGGATTTTAATTTCTTCACCCCTTTGCGTATTCCCTTTTTTACACTTCTTTCAAATATCCTTCCAGTTCATCCATCATTAGCTTGCTACCGATGAAGAATGGCGTACGCTCGTGCAGTTCCGTTGGCTTGATATCCAATATAGGTATCTTCCCGTTGGTGGCCACCCCTCCTGCCCGCTCCACGATGAAGGCAAAGGGGTTGCATTCGTACAATAGCCTGAGTTTTCCCATGGGCCTGTCCTTTGTGCCCGGGTACATGAAGATACCCCCCTTGATCAGATTACGGTGCACATCCGCGACCATGCTCCCGATATACCGTTGCGTATAGGGCCCGCCGGTGGTCTTGTCCTTTTTCTGGCAGGCGGTGATGTATCTTTTTACCGGTTCATCGTACTGGAAGAAATTTCCATGGTTCACCGAATACATCTTACCTGATGGCGGACACTTGATATCAGGATGGCTCAGGGAATATTCCCCAATGCTGGGATCCAGGGTAAAACCATTCACCCCACGGCGAGTGGCATAGACCAGCATGGTGGAAGATCCATAAATGATATAGCCCGCAGCCACCTGCCTGTTGCCAGCCTGCAGAAAATCCTCGCGTGTGGCGGGTTTACCCAATTCGCTCACCCTGCGGTATACACTGAATATGGTACCTATGGACACGTTCACATCTATATTGGTACTCCCGTCTAGCGGATCGAAGAGGCAGACGTATTTGCTGTTTGTGCTCACCTCATCATCAAAAACCAAGATATCGTCCAGTTCCTCACTGCCGATCCCGGCACAGCTGATGCCATGCTTCAGTACACCCACGAGCTGGTTATTTGCATACACATCCAGTTTCTTCACTTCCTCGCCCTGGATATTGGTACTGCCGGCATCGCCGAGGATATCCACCAGTCCGGCCTTGTTTACCTCCACATTAACCCTTTTGGAGGCAAGACCAATATCCCTTAAAAGTCCCGACAGTTCACCCGTAGCATGGGGAAAATCGCGTAATTGCTGAATGGTGAATTCATCCAGTGTCTGTATTCTGCGATTGATATGCATGAGTTATTCGATTTTCAATTTTGTGCCGCCAATTATCGGAGTTAGTTTTGCCCTAAAAATAAGCATTTAACCATAATAACAGGACTGTATCTTCACGGGAAGATCTGAAGTTTTGGTGATTTAACCGGCTAATCCTCAAATCACCAAATCGTCAAGTCAACAATTCATCAGTATGAAAGTTTTCAAGTTCGGCGGAGCCAGCATCAACTCGACAGAAAGGATAATGAATACCAAGGCGATACTCGGGGAACACCGGGGCGAGAAAGTACTGGTTGTCATTTCCGCCATGGGTAAGACCACCAATGCGCTAGAGAAAGTGGTCGATGCTTTCGTAGCAGGTCGCAAAGCAGAAGCGCTGCAGTTGTTTGAGCAGGTGAAACAGACGCACCTGAACATCCTTAAATACCTGGTAACGGTGAACTGGAAAAAAGCAGAGGACCGCCTCAAAGATTTCTTTATGGAAGTGGAATGGCTACTGCATGACAAGCCGGTACGCGAATATGATTATTATTACGATCAGGTGGTCTGCAGCGGCGAATTGATGAGTACCTCCCTGGTAAGCGATTACCTGAATGAAGCGGGTATTAAGAACAGGTGGATCGATGTGCGGGATATAGTACGTACCGATAATAATTTCAGGGATGCAAATGTGGACTGGCAGTTCACCGCGCAAAAGTTCGGGGAACTGGTTTACCCGCTGTTCGGGGAAGATGATATACTGGTTACACAGGGTTTCATAGGAGCCACCGACGAGAACGAAAGCACCACCCTGGGCAGGGAAGGCAGTGATTACAGTGCCGCCATCTTTGCCAGTATAGGGAATGCTGAAAGTCTGACGATCTGGAAAGACGTGGAGGGCGTGATGAATGCCGACCCCAAGACATTTCCTGAGGCCCGGGTCATCCCCACGCTGAGTTACCGGGAAGTGGTGGAAATGGCTTACTACGGGGCACAGGTGATTCACCCAAAGACCATCAAACCGCTGGAGAACAAGAACATCCCGCTCGAAGTGCGCTGCTTTCTGAGGCCGGAACTCCCGGGTACATATATCAGCAGCAAGCCGGTACATGGTCTACCGCCCATCATCGTGCTTAAACCCGACCAGGTTCTGATAAGGCTGAATTCCAGGGATTTCTCCTTTGTGGAAGAAAGGCCCATCAGCAGGTTGCACGAGATCTTCCATGAAACAAGAATAAGGCCCAACCTGTTGCAGAACGGAGCCGTAAGTCTCTGGTGTTGCGTAGACAACAGACCCGAAAAGATAGAGAAACTGGCCCTTGCTGCTTCCGGAATCTTTGATGTACAGGTGGAGAAGGAACTCACCCTGCTAACTGTAAGACACTATGATGAAGAGACCATCAGCCGCCTCACAAAGGGAAAGATGATCGTACTGGAACAGAAAACACTGGAAACGATACAGGTACTGATGCGGTAACCTGCATCGTATGAACATGGAGAAATCTCTTAATCTAAGATATATTCCCCTTTTGTATTGACCATGATCACAGGCAATTGCCTGTTTTCCTCGAAATAGTCAAATACTTCTTTCAGGTTCACAGCAAAACGCTGAAGCGGCTGGTTCTTTTTAGTGGCAAATGCAAGATATTCCATGGATTGGGCATCGCTGTAATTAATGGGGAAGATATGGACCGGTATGAAATCCTGGCCGGCATTGGTGGCATAGGTGGCCATGATATATAATTCTTCAATGGGAATATCCGTGATGGGGAGGCAGCCCACAGTTATACAATCACCATGAATATATATCTCACCCCCGGGTTGCAGGGAATCACTTAATAGTTGGTCCGATACATTGGGGTAATTGAGCCCCATGGAAAGATGATAATTGCTGTTCGGATTGAATTCATTGATATAATAGAAGCCTTCCGGTATCTGCAGGTCACCTTCCTTTCTTTTAGGCCCCATTTTACCGCTCAGCTCGCAAATGGGATAGGTCTTGAAGAGCCGGTAGGGCCTATTGTCCTCATCCCTGATCCATATCTCCATGAGCTGGTTGTGTTTGAAGGAACGGATATACAGGTTCCGGGGTGGCCAGTTGAACTGTTTTGCCTCGAATTCCTTCTTCAGACTATCCTGGCGGTGATAGAATATCTCTGCGATCTTGCCCTGAGAAAGTTGCCGCTCTACAAAGGAAGGCTGGGCCATTACCTGATCACGGCAAAGGAATAACAATACAAGTATCACAAGATGACTCACCAGGCGAGGTTTCATGCCGGACTGTTGTTTAATATATCCTGATTGAGATCTGCAATTCATCAAAAGTGAAAGTTAACCTGTTTTCTTCATCCCGGTCTTTATATTTCAAATGACTAATTTCTTCGTTGGGTGACATGGCAGGGCGGTATGAAGAACAGGGATTTGAACCGGAGCCGGAACTATAAATTACCCCTGGCATCCTGTTCCCTTTCCAGTGCTTCGAACAGGGCTTTGAAATTACCCTTCCCGAAACTCTTTGCACCCTTGCGCTGTATGATCTCGAAAAACAGGGTGGGCCTGTCCTCCACGGGCTTGCTGAATATCTGCAGCAGGTAACCCTCATCGTCACGGTCTATCAGTATCCCCAGTTTGCGCAGGGGTTCCAGGTCCTCATCAATCTTACCCACCCGGTCAAGCACGGAATCATAATAACTTTCCGGAATAGACAGGAACTCCACCCCGCGATCGACAAGTGCGGTAACCGTCTCCACGATATTGCCGGTGGCCATTGCCACGTGCTGAACACCTTCGCCACCGTAGAAATCGAGGAACTCCTCTACCTGGCTTTTCTTTTTGCCTTCGGCAGGTTCATTAATCGGGAATTTCACATAACCATTGCCATTGCTCATGACCTTACTCATGAGCGCCGAGTACTCGGTAGAGATATCCTTGTCATCAAAACTGAGGATATTCCGGAACCCCATCACCTGCTCATAAAACTGTACCCGCGGGTTCATCTGGTTCCATCCCACATTGCCCACACAATGATCCACATATAGTAAACCAGTTGAAACAGGGTTATACACTGTTTTCCATTCCCGGAAACCCGGCATGAATATCCCGTTATAATTTTCCCTTTCCACAAAAAGATGTACGGTATCGCCGTAGGTATGGATACCGCTGAGCACTACTTCACCATCATCATCCTGTAAACTTACCGGTTCCAGGTAGGGTTGCCCGCCTCGCCGGGTAGTCTCTTCAAAAGCAGCCCTTGCATTACTGACCTTCAGAGCCAGCACCTTCACCCCATCGCCATGCCTGTATATATGATCGGCAACGGGGTTCCTGCTTCTTAACGGAGTGGTGAACACAAACGTGAGCTTATGCTGCCGCACCACATAACTCACTTTATCCTTCATGCCCGTCTCAGGTCCTGCATAGGCCAGTGACTGAAAACCAAATGCGGTCTTATAGTAATGTGCTGCCTGTTTGGCATTACCGACATAGAACTCTACATAATCGGTGCCTTCCAGCGGAAGAAAATCGTTGGTAATATTGGAGGAAGAAGCGGAGTTTATTGTTGTTTGCATGGAATTAAATTTGATAGTTTGATCAATTACAACACAGGGAAATTGCTCAAGCAGCCGAATCCATAGCAAGTGTCAGCATCAACAGTGCATAGCTGCAGTGTTTATCAAAGAATGATCTGTAAGACCGAAAGAAGTGCATATTGTAAACAAAGGTAACAAATGTTTTTTTACACCGGGAGCAGACTCGAAGAGTGAAATGCAGGTTTCGAACGGAGTCGGGAAACGAGTTGGTATAAAAGTGACGACAATTAATTATTTTACACTCGTGTTAACCAATACCCTGCAGGAAGCTTATTAGATTTATATTATCTGATGCAACAATGAATCATATTATACGGGGTTTACTGATAACCTGTTAAGAAGAATCGGGAGCATGTTAAAGACCTTATTTGACCTGATTCCCGTTTAACAGAATATAATTAGAACTGAAAAAGTATAAAACGATTCTTTTCCTGCAGGATGCAATAGACAAAGAACTTCAACTGAAAGGATGTAGTTGAGACAAGAAGAGCGTTGATGTACAGGAATTTACACAAATTAGAATTACTTACTGAATGCCAGAATATGACAGATAATAAAGATAAAAGTATAAATAGTAATAATATTCCCAGTGACGAAGTTCACAAATCAGCCCGAATTGCTGTATCTGAGGCTTCATCCCTTCAATATCGCGCAGGACAGCCCAAAGCAGGAATACTCGGAGGTGGGCAGTTGGGCAGGATGCTACTGCAGGCCGCGGCAAATTACCCTGTAACGACCTATGTTATGGAGAATGACCCCTCCTGCCCTGCTGCACATCTCTGCCATCATTTCATTAAGGGGGATATCACAAATTTTGATGACGTGTACCGGTTTGGCAAAGGGCTGGATGCGCTTACCATTGAAATAGAAAGCGTGAATGAGGATGCGCTCGAAAAACTGGAACAGGAAGGGGTGAACATATACCCCAGGCCATCAGCCCTAAGAACGATCAAGAATAAGATATTGCAGAAACAGTTCTATAAATTACACCAGATACCTTCCAGTGAATTTATTGTCACCCGCGACCTGGAAGACTTGAAACAGCATGCCTCATTCCTGCCCGCCGTACACAAGGTCAGTATGGGTGGTTACGACGGACGTGGTGTGCAACTACTGGTCGGTAAAGATGATCTGCCCAGGGGATTTGATACACCTGCCGTCCTGGAAAAAATGATCAACATAAAGAAAGAGATCGCCATCATAATAGCTATGAATGAAAAGGGAGAGAATGTCATGTACCCATCCGTAGACATGGTCTTTGATAACAGGCTTAACCTGCTCGATTACCAGATCTGCCCGGCCGGTCTGCCCGAAAAGGTATTATGGAAGGCCGAGGCGGTTGCACGAAAAGTGGTGAAAGAGCTGGACAGTCCGGGTATTTTTGCCGTAGAATTATTTATCGATGACCAGGATAATGTCTTTGTGAATGAAACAGCCCCGAGGGTACACAACAGCGGGCACCATACCATTGAAGCAAATTATTCTTCGCAGTTCGATATGTTGTGGAGGATCATGCTGGGATATCCGCTAGGGAATACTGCCAGCATTTTACCAGCTGCCATAGTTAATCTGCTGGGTTCGGAGGGACATTCCGGAGAAGCATTTTACAAAGGATTGAACGAAGTATTAAAGATTGAGAATATATTTGTACACATCTATGGAAAAAAAGAGACAAGGCCTGGTCGTAAAATGGGGCATATCACTATCCTGAGCAAGGAAAAACAGGAATTGATACACCAGGCCAAGCGGATTAAACAAACGGTCAGCGTGATATCAGTAAAATGACACCTCCCATTTTTCAGGTGTAGCTTATGATTTTTTCATCTGTTTCAATATAATTACTGAACTTCACAGACTGTTTTAAACAGAAAACAGTCTACTACTTAAAAGCAACCAACCCATTGAGAAAAGATTTAAAACTGTCCTTTGTTTTTCTTGTAATGATGACACTGGTCTTCACCGCCTGTAACTCATCCGGAAAAGAGGACAAGAAGCCAATTGCAGCCAAGCCTATCCAGCCTCCTTCCAAGTCCGACGGCTTTATCGTAACGCCCAAATTGCTTTCCCAGAAAATAGAAGTCCCAGGCAGCCTGCTTCCCTTTGAGGAAACAGAAATACGCCCCGAAGTCTCTGGCCGGGTTACCGGCATCTATTTTACTGAAGGCAGCCAGATTAGCCAGGGTGGTATGATTGTAAAGTTATACGATGGCGACCTGCAGGCACAATTGCAAAAACTGCAGGTACAGCTTAAAGTGGCAGAACAGACAGCAGAACGTTATGCTGCACTGCTTAAGATCAATGGTGTCAGCCAGCAGGAATACGACCTGAATGTGCTGGCAGTGAATAACATTAAGGCGGATATCAATATCATAAAGACCAGTATTTCAAAAACATCGGTAAGGGCTCCGTTCAGTGGCAAGATGGGATTAAGGAATATCAGTGTAGGAGCCTATATCAGTCCGCAAACCACCATCAGTACCCTTCGCCAGGTTAACCAACTAAAACTGGAATTCACGGTTCCGGAAAAATATGGTTCGGGAATGAAGAACGGCAACCTGGTGAATTTCACGCTGGAAAATAACAAAACAACCTATTCTGCAAAGGTCATTGCAACAGAGAACAATATCACAGAAGACAGCAGGAGCCTTAAGGTAAAAGCAGTTGTCTCCAAACCTGACGCACAACTGATTGCAGGAGCTTTTGCCAAAGTACTCATACCACTGGGAAAGAACGACTCAGCCCTGATGGTACCAACACAGGCGGTAATCCCGCAGGCCAGGAACAAACAGGTCATTGCCATAAAAAATGGTCTGGCTGCCATGGTCACCATTACAACAGGTACCAGGGATTCTGCCATGGTGGAGATCACCAGCGGTTTAAAGTCCGGTGATACTGTACTGATCACCGGTTTACTGACCACCAAACCAGGTTCAAAGGTGCAATTGAACAAACTGATCAAAAATTAATTAGTATACCGCCCTTATGATAAGGGTTTTGCTGAGTATCTATGAACATATCAGAACTAAGTTTACGCCGTCCCGTACTAGCCATAGTACTCAGCATCATAATCATACTATTCGGGCTGATCGGGTTCAAGTTCCTGGGTATACGGGATTACCCCGCCATTGATCCGCCGAACATATCTGTACGTACTTCCTACGCTGGCGCCAATGCCGATATCATTGAATCGCAGATCACTGAACCCCTTGAACAGGCCATCAACGGCATTGCGGGCGTAAAGAATATCACCAGTAGCAGCAGTCAGGGCAACAGCAGTATCAATGTGGAGTTCGAACTGGGCGGTGACCTCGAATCTGCGGCCAATGACGTACGTGATAAGGTATCCCAGGCCATCCGTTCCCTTCCTTCCGACTTAGATGCCCCGCCGGTGGTTACCAAGGCTGATGCCAGCAGCGATGCCATCATTTCCATGACAGTGCAGAGCAATACCCGCAACCAGCTGGAGGTGACGGAATATGCCAATAACAACCTGCTCGACCGGTTGCAGACCATACCCGGGGTGAGCGGGATCCAGATCTGGGGAGAAAAAAGGTATGCCATGCGCATCTGGTTCAATTCCTCCAAACTAAGTGCCTATGGATTAACGACAAACGACGTTCAGAATGCCCTGCTTTCACAGAATGTGGAATTACCTTCAGGAAAGATCTCAGGGGATGCCACTGAACTTTCTGTAAGAACTTTCGGCAAACTGAATACGGAAGAGGAATTCAACAATGTCATCATCAAGAACATAAATGGAACGGATGTTAAGCTAAAAGATATAGGTGAGGCCGTACTGGGACCTGAAAATGAAGAGTCTGTACTCAAAGAGAGCGGGGTTCCTATGATCGCCCTGGCACTCGTGCCTCAACCCGGATCCAATTATATTGCCATATCGGATGAATTCTATAAACGGTATGAACAGATAAAAAAAGAGGTCCCTGCCGATATCAGGCTCGACATAGCTCTTGACCAGACCAAATTTATCAAGCGTTCGATATCTGAGGTCAAGGAAACACTGATCATCGCCATAGCGCTGGTAGTATTGATCATATTTCTGTTTTTCCGCGACTGGATCATCGCATTACGCCCCCTTATAGATATCCCGGTTTCACTGATCGGAGCCTTTTTTATCATGTACCTCTGCGGCTTCACCATCAATGTGCTGACCCTGCTGGCCATTGTGCTGGCCACAGGCCTGGTCGTGGACGACGGTATTGTGGTTACGGAGAATATCTTTAAGAAGATGGAACAGGGTTTGAACAAGTGGCAGGCTGCCAAAGAGGGCTCCAAGGAAATTTATTTTGCAGTCATCAGCACATCCATCACCCTCGCGATCGTATTCCTTCCCATTATTTTCTTACAGGGTTTCGTAGGCAGGCTGTTCCGCGAGTTCGGGATCGTGGTTGCCGGTGCCGTACTCATCTCCGCATTTGTTTCACTGACCCTGACCCCAGTACTGAATGTCAAAATGACAAGGAAGACTCAAAAACATTCCCGCTTTTATTTATTTACGGAACCCTTTTTCCGCGGCATGGAGAATGGGTACCGGAAGTTATTACAGTCATTCATGAAAATAAGATGGATGGCATTTGTTATTCTATTGAGCTGCATAGCCATCGGGTATATCATTGCCGGTAATATTCCTTCTGAACTGGCACCCATGGAAGACCGTAGCCAGTTCCGTTTATCACTAATTACACCGGAAGGCACTTCCTATGATTACATGGATAAGTATGTGGACAGGGTCGCCACCTTTGTCAGGGATTCTGTGCCGGAGACCCTTGTGGAAATCAGTATCACGGCCCCGGGCTTCACAGGCTCAGGTGCCGTCAATACCGGGATGGTAAGGACCCTGATGAGCGATCCGAAAGACAGGAACCGTTCGCAGCAGGAAGTAGTGAACATGGTGTCCCGGAATATTCCCCGTTTCAATGATGGGAAAATATTCATTATCCAGGAGCAGACCATTGCAGTGAACCGTAGGGGCGGATTACCCGTGCAGTTTGTATTACAGAATGTGAACTTTGATAAGTTGAAGGAAGTGTTGCCCCGTTTTATTGATGAGGCAAATAAGAACCCAGCATTTCAGGGCGTGGATGTTGATCTTAAATTTAATAAACCCGAGTTACGTATCATCATCGACCGGTTAAAGGCAAGCGACCTGGGTGTAAACGTTACAGATATATCAGCTGCCCTTCAACTGGCCCTGAGTAACCGGCGTATCGGCTATTTTACTAGGTCGGGCAAACAATATCAGGTTATCGGGCAGGTAGTAAGGAATGACCGGGATGACCCCTCCGACCTCAAGACGATCTTTGTAAAGAATAACAAAGGACAAGCCGTTTCGCTCGATAACCTGGTGATCATGCAGGAAGAGAGTACCCCTCCGTCCATCTATCATTTTAACCGGTATAAATCAGCGACTGTATCTGCAGGCCTTGCACCCGGAAAGACGATCGGGGATGGTATCAATATTATGAAAGGAATCGCGAAGAATCTACTGGATGATTCATTCACCACATCGCTAACGGGTTCTTCCAGGGATTATGCAGAAAGCGGAAGCAATACCAGTTTTGCCTTTTTACTGGCACTCGTACTGATCTTCCTCGTGCTGGCCGCACAGTTTGAAAGTTTTATCGACCCATTAATCATCATGTTTACCGTTCCCCTGGCCCTGGCAGGTGCACTCCTATCATTGAAACTCTTTGGCCAGACACTGAATATCTTTTCCGAGATTGGAATGATCATGCTGATCGGGCTGGTAACCAAGAATGGTATCCTGATCGTGGAATTCGCCAATAAGAAACAACTGGCAGGGCATAAGAAGATAACCGCCGTCACGGATGCTGCGGTTGCCCGTTTCCGTCCTATATTGATGACCAGCCTTGCCATGTCGCTCGGTGCATTGCCACTGGCCTTATCCCTGGGTGATGCTTCCACCAGTCGCGTACCCCTTGGCATCGTAGTGGTGGGGGGTATCATGTTCTCACTTATACTTACCTTATTTGTTGTACCGGCCATGTATTCCTTCCTTTCTACCCGAAAGAAGGCAAGTGCACTGGATGAGATCCAGGAAGTACCTTTATCCGTTTAAATGATCTGGAATGAAACTTTTTTTACAAATATCATTAACCCTTTGCTGCATCATCTTCTTGTGCCAACAACTGCAAGCACAAAAGATCCTGCATGCCGATGAAGCCATTGCCACTGCTTTAAAGAATAACTATGATATCCGGTTGCTCAGGAATGATTCTACTTCCTATGCTTTGAATCATTCCTATAGGAATGCAGCCTTCCTGCCCCAGATCAATGCCTCCACCGGTTTATTGTTCAACGATAATAACCAAAAACAACGGTTGTCTGACGGTACGCTGAAACAACTGAAGAACGTACGCTCGAACAATTTAACTGGAGCGGTAGCACTGAACTGGACCGTTTTTGACGGACTCAAAATGTTTGCCACCCGCGATAAACTGGCTGAATTTGTAAAACTCGGCGAACTGAATATCCGTAACCAGGTCGTGAATACGATTGCCGCCGTGATCACCGGGTATTACAATATCGTTCGTCAAAAACAACAGTTAAAAGCCATCGAAGAACAAATGGGCATCAATGAGGAACGGGTAAAACAGGCCGATAAAAAGATCAGTGTGGGCCTCGGTGCCAAACCCGAATTACTACAGGCCAAACTCGACCTCAATGCCCAGAAAGCAGCCCGGCTCAGTGAGCAGACCCTGATTGAACAATTAAAGGTTCAACTCAACCAGTTGATGGCTTCTTTTGCCCGCGATACATACGAAGTGGAAGATACCATTCCTATCAACAAAGACCTTGTTCTCGGAGATATACTTGACCAGTCTGAAAGAAACAACCCTTCACTACTCATTGCCAAACAGAACATTACAATTGCCGGCCTCACCCTCAAAGAAAGAAAAGCGGAAAAATATCCAACGGTTTCAATCAACTCTGCCTATAACTACAGCAAAACCAATAACAAAACTGTGCTGAATGCCTTCACCCCCCTGTTCAACCGGCTCAACGGATTTAATTATGGTGTTACTGCGTCCTTACCCATCCTGAACGCGTACAATAATAAACGGCAGGTTCAGCAGGCTCAACTGGCAATTGACCGCACCAGGATTGTGTATGAAAGCGCCAGGTCAAGTAATGAGACCGCCATACTTACCGCATACAAGAACTATGAGATGCAAAAGAAAACATTAGACCTTGAGGAGGAAAACATCTTGCTGGCAAAGGAAAATGTTTCCATCTCTCTGGAGCGTTTCCGCCTGGGCATTTCCACCATCCTGGATCTGAGGGAATCCCAAAAAAGCCTGGAGGATGCCTACAACAAGCTGATTGCAGCAAGATATAATACAAAAGTTGCAGAAACAGAATTGTTGCGATTACGTGGAGATTTGGTTAAGTGAAATTAGTTTGGAATGTGGATTTGAAAGAGCCTGCAAACTGACAGACCTGATACATGCAGCAAGTGGTACAAGCATGCATAATATTGCCGAAAGTTTTGAAAGCGAAAGCCTGCTTGAATTTATTAATTTCCCTACTTATGTAAACAGACCGGCGGGAGCAGTGAAATCATAATGGATCAATGCTTTTGACAGAAAGTATCCGGCCCCCGGAAAAATTCGATTACTTTTATAACAAATGGGATGAAATAACGAAA
>JANYAL010000353.1 GCA_025361325.1 Bacteroidota bacterium | reverse complement strand
ACCGGGCTACAAAATGGTTTCAGCAGGCGATGACTGGGCAAATAATCCGGTTACTCAATTGAAGTGGTGTAGCGCCTATGCTAACAGCGGTAAATTTAATGCTTATGGTGGTGGCTGGTATGGTGCGTATAATTACTGGTTGAAACATGCAAACTGGTAACCATCCCGAAGCTAAGAAATCCCTAGGTCAGCATTGGCTACACGATATTGACGTGCTTGAAGATATTGCCAGCTGCGCAGATATTACCGATCATGATACAGTTTTGGAAATTGAAAAGGCGGCTTAATCATTCCTCATACATCTTCGGGTTTAGTGCCCTGGGCGACCACATTTGCAGAAATGCGATCACTTTTGCCCGGTCGTAGCTTTTTTTCCCGTCCTCGAGGTATTCGCTGTTCTGGGTATTCAGGCGTTCTCCCTTACCATTGAGTATGATAAATACGGGGTAACCGAAGCGCTGGGGGTAGCCATATTTAGCAAATATTTTATTGTTCTTGTTCTCTTTGCTCCAGTTGAGGTGGTACCAGACGAATGAAGCGTTCATGGTGGAATCGATCTTGGGGTCGGCCTTGCAGAAACGTGCAAATTCGATGCACCAGCTGCACCAGTTGCCACCGCCCTGCAGAAGTACATACTTGTTTTCCGATTTGGCTTGTTTTAGTGCCGCTGCTATATCTTTCTCCGCATCAGCTTCGGGATGATATAATTTTTTCTCCTGGGCATTTGCGGTACATGCAAACACGCAGAACGTAAGTGCTAAAACTAATTTCATGTAAGGGGTTTAAATAAATAAATATTGTTTCTCGTTTTTCGTTGGGTTTTCAGTGGTTGGCATGTTTGGCAACCACAAAACACAAACCACAAGCCAAGAACTAAGCACTACTTATCCACTTCAACGAGGCAAAGTACTGCATTTTGACTTGTATTCTCTGCTTTAAAATTGATGGTTCCGCCATTCGCTGCCGTGAACTGCACACGGGGTATTACATTTCCCTGCAGGGCATCCATTATTTTGGCACCATAGTCCGTTGCAGCGCTTTTTGTGATGGCCGTATTGGTCGCATACCAGTCAACCGGCTGTTTGCTGACCACGATGGCAAAGATATCCTTATGACCGATGCTGTCGGGTACCAGGTTTTTCCCCCTGGGGAACAGGCGGTAGCCAGTGATGCCGCAATAAGGGGAGAAGGCAGTCTTTGAAGGATCGGTCTTGTCGGGGTAGGGGAAGAGTGTGTAACTGGATCCGTCCGTTTCCTGACCAAAGATATAGGTATAGCATTCAGTAGAGTTCCTGATCTCCATTTTGAATTTTGTGCCCGGTGCTACGGTACTCACAGTCTCAAATACATTCGATCCTTTGAGTTTGAGTGGGATATATTGTTTGCTATCATTCTTCACCAGGCCGATCGTGCATTCAAAGCCCCTATTCAGGGCTGCCCCCCTTTTGGGCATGGGATCAATGCCATAGGCCTCCTTTACAAATTCCTTGAAGTCGGCATACCGTACCCAGGCGATGCCGTTATTACCCCATTCGGGTCCCCAGCTGTTCATGAGCTGGAAGGCGCCTTTGCGGTCGTCATATCCGATCACGCACATGGCATGTCCCCCAAAACCCATCTGACTACGGTCATCGGCACCGGGTTGCCATAGATCCTTGCCCATCATGTCCTGCATGAAGGAGCCGCCCACCATCATGCCAATTACAACCGGTGCATCCTTGGCCAGGTGCTCCTTCACAGCCCGGATATTGATACCATTCACATCTTCAGCCAGTGTTAGCCGGGTGAACCCATGCATGCGGTTTTGGGTTGCCTTGTTCATGAGGTCATTTGTAGCCTGCCTGCTGCAATCCTGGTCGTCATAAGGAAATTCCGTGAATGGCAGCACCCCTTTGTCTGTCATGAATTGCATGGCATTCTGTATATAGGCACCCTGGCAGCCCTGCAGACCTATCTGGTTGTACACAAATGACGGGCTGAATGCGGTATTGTTTCCTGGCTGCCCGGTTGATGCTGCTTCTATGATGGACCTGGCTGCATAAACGCTGCTCCAGGCCACACAACTGCCCTGGTGTCCCTGGTTCCTGCGGTCGGGTGCAAATTTTAACAGGGAAACCGATTCCGGCAACGGATTCTTGGTATCGTCCGCTTCGAGCCCTTCGTACACATTTGCCTTTTTGAATTGTTCGGGGCTAAAACTATATCCGCTCTGCGAGAAAAGATTCTCCACCGTACTCACTGCCGAACCTCCTTTCCGAAAAAAGAAGAACCAGGCGGCACCGCCAAGCACCAGCAGCAACAGTATCTTTTTGAATCCGCCTCCCCCTCCGCTAAACAATCCCAGGAGTAGCGGTAAAAAACTCATCAGGCCTCCGCCCCCGCCCGAAGAGCCGCCACCTGTATTAGTAGAGTCATTGGAATCCTGTTGATCATTGGGATCATCTTCCATTCGAATTGGCATAGTTCACTGATTTATGTGTTTTAAAAAAATAAATGTATGAAGAAAACCGGTCTTGCAGCACGATGGGGAAATCTTGAAAAAAATACAGCTAGTTCTTTTCTTTTTCGAGTATCTCGAATTCCCTGCTTATGCTGATACCGTTCTCATCCACCAGGGTGATGATGTGTTTTCCGGGCGAAGGGTTCAGGGCCAGCTGGTGAAAATGCTGCGTGGTGCCAATGTATGCATCATCCAGGCTCCAGAATATCTTTGCCTCCTGCCGCCGGTGTGCGGCCGTGAATATGGTGCTTCCCCGCTGTCCGCTCAGTTCCAGTGGTACATATATCCTTGCTTCCGGCTGGGGATAGATGATCTCCATCACCTTTCCGGTTTCTGCGAAACTGCATCCCGGTTTAAAAGGTGGTAAAGTATGGTAATCGGCATTGTGCTGTTTGTAATAGAATTCCATGGCGGGGGTCAATATGAACCAGCTTCGGTGCTGCATGGAAGAAGGGCTTTCGCAGCTCTCATTCACGCGGTAGGTTCCGGTTGCATCCAGGTGTATGATCTTGTGATAGGGGCATAGTGGCACTTTTGTACCGTTTGGCGGCATGAACAGGGTGTCTACATCGGGACAATCAATATTGGCACGGTACCCGCTTTGCCTGCAAACAGGCACAAAGGAATAATTATAGGTTGGTTTGGGCCACCAGTTGGTGTTTGGCAACAGCCGGAAGATATCGAACAATATAGGTGCGGCGGTTTGTACTCCTATCAGTCCGGGCCTGCCTTCTCCTTCGGTATTGCCCACCCAAACTGCAACCACATTACGCGGCGTTATACCAATTGCCCAGCCGTCGCGGAACCCAAAACTGGTACCGGTCTTCCAGGCTATTTTTTGCGAGGAGGAGAATTGCTGCCACAGTCCCTCTTCCCCGGGTCGCATTACCTCCTGCATGGCCTGAAAAGTGAACCAGATAGAGGTCGCGTCTAAGGGGATGGTTGATACAGGATGCTGGATACTGGTTGTTGAATATGGGGATGTAATGTAATTGGGTGGATGAAAATCACTGGGGTCTAATTTTCCATGGTCGCGAGTCTGGTGGTTGACTGTTCGGGCCATGGAGGCATAGAGGCCGGCGAGGTCCCACATAGTCACTTCACAGCCACCCAGTATAAGGCTTAATCCATAGGTATCGGCAGTGCGGTTGAGCGTTGTTATACCGCATTGCTGCAGGGTCTCGTAAAAGCGCGGGTATTTGTATTGTTGTAATAATTTTACCGCGGGTATGTTCAGGCTCCTCGCCAATGCCCGGCTGGCAGGTACGGCCCCGTCGTAACCCAGGTCGAAGTTTTTTGGGGTGTAGCTGCCGATCTGGGTGGGGATATCGGGAATGATGGAATTGGGAAGTATCAATCCATCGCTGAGCATGGAGGCATACAATACCGGCTTCAATGCGCTGCCGGGGCTCCGGGGTGCAGCGATCACATCCACATCGCTTTCCATATCCTTATTATCGTGGTCGGAAATATTTCCTACATAGGCCAGCACATTGCCTGTTTCCACATCCAGCACAAGGGCACAGGCATTCTTGATTCCATTGCCTTTTAGCACCGACTGGTGCTGTGCCACAATACGGGATACATTCTTTTGCAGGGCTCCGTTTATCGTTGTCCTGATGGTAGTCGTGTTGCCCAGCAATTTATTTTCCCTGATGAACCTTTGCAGCAGATGCGGGGCGTCCTGCGGCAATGCCAGTGGTTCACCCGGCAAAGGCTCCAGCTTGGCCAGGGTACACATGCTGAGGTCAATCTTGCCTGCCTCCTGCAATTTATCCAGCAGGGAATTTCTTTTTTTCAGTAACACATCCCTGTTCCTCCCGGGGTGTACCAGTGCGGGGGAATTGGGCAATACGGCCAGCGCGGCCATCTCTCCCCAACTCAGTTTTTCCGGGCTACGCCCGAAATATCGCCAGGCGGCGGCGTCCAGTCCTACCACATTGCTTCCAAAAGGAGCATAGCCGGCATACAACGCCAGTATCTCCTTTTTTGAATAGGTACATTCCAGTCGAACAGCGAGTATACTTTCCCTGATCTTGTTCCAGATACTGCGTTTTTTATCCTTTCTGGATATGCGTATCACCTGCATGGTGAGGGTACTTCCGCCCTGGACTGCCTGTCCATTCCGGATGTCCTTCCATATGGCTCTCCCGATTGCTATAGGGTCAACGCCCGGGTGTTTGAAAAAGCGTTTATCCTCGAATGTGGTAATACAGTCGATGAATTTTTGTGGTACAGTCTTACTAGGCGGGAAACGCCACTGACCATCTGCCGCAATGCTGGCACTCAGGAGGTTGCCTTCGGCATCTTCAATAACATAGCTCGTAGGATCATGGAAGAGTTTCCCGGGCAGGCTCTGCCAGAACCAGACCAACAGCACCAGGCCACTACCGTATAAGATCCTTGACCGTATGCTAACATTTTTAAGATGTGCCGGTATGGAGGAAAACATCGATCTCAAGAGAATAGAATAAAAGTCCACCCGGGGTACCAAGGGCTCAAAGTTCGGCTTACTGGATCAGCGTGCGCTTAGTGCCCGGGTGGTTCATACATTTACTGGTTCACAACATTTACCCACCTGCCGTTCACCCCGCTCGTAATGCTGTTATCGTACATGGCCTCGCAATACGTACCCGGCAGGAAATAACGGCCCAGGTAAGACGCATTGAGCTGTACATAATAAGTGAGTGTTTCATTTGCACCTATATTGAAATAAGTGTACACCCTGTCATCACGGATATCCTGGTACGTGGCTGCAGATGATTTGTACCCGCTTTCCGCATCGAACACCCTTGCATTGAGTATCTCCCAGCCGCTGGGAAAGATCTGAGAAAGGGCCATCTGGGAATAATACCCGCGTTTTCCGGGATTCTTTATCACCACTTTGGCAAGAAAGTCGGTTCCCTGGGTAAGACTGGCTACGTCTATCGTTTTTCCGTCCCGGGTCATGTAACTCACACCCATGTTCAGCACGGCGGGATTGTTCTTCACTTTCAGACTATCGCCGCTCAGGGGCTGCCCCTGGGTCACCAGCCTTACATAAAGGGTATTACTTCCGTTATTGGTGAGGATGATATTGCTGTTTCCATTACCAAATATTACCGGCACCTGACGGATATAGGAAGCAGAATTTATGTTCACGGCTTTTCCGTCAACCGATCCGTTGGCCAGGATCTTGGCGCCAGAAGGATTCTTACCGCAATATTTGGCTATAGCCATCAGTGCATATGCCGTGGTTTGTGTACTGTACCAGTTGTCCTGCGACAATCTGGCCGCCACGGTTGGAAGCAACTCGGCCGCCTTTGCTTTTTTGCCCAGGATGGTCAGGGTTTCCAGTACCATAGCCTGGTCGCGCAGGTCGGAGCCAAACGTTATTCCGGGGTTGGGCCTTGCATCAAATGAGGTAGGCAGGCCACTAATGAGATCAAGGGCGATATTTTCCTGGCCTGCAAGTTTATAAGCAGCTGCAAGTCTCCATTTGCCTTCTGCCGAAAGATATTTGAATTCCTTGAGCCTGTTCATGGCACCCAATTCAGGTGCTTTGGCCAGGGCCAGTGTGTAGAGGCGGTAAGATTGAGAAAGATCGCCACCGTAAAAATTGGTAGTGGAGGGTACCCAGGCATTTGCCTTGCCCCGCTGGTAATTTTTCCACTGCTGCATCATGGTCTCGCTGACCAGGTAACCACTGTTCTGTGCCTCGATTAGGAAGTGCCCGGCATAACTGGTTCCCCATTCGTCACTTTCATTGCCACCCGGCCAGTAACTGAAACCGCCATCGGGTCTTTGGAAGTTCTGCAATTTGGCTATGCCGGCCTTTATATTCCTGTCCACCTCTGCCTTCTTACTGTCATCCAGGTCGGTCAACTGGTTCAGTACGAGCTGTGGAAACACTGCCGACGTGGTCTGTTCAATACATCCGTACGGATATTCGATGAGGTAGTTCAGCCTTTTCTGCAGGTTCATAGAAGGGACACTGGAGATTTCCACCACAGCGGTGCTTGTTGCAGCTAAACCTATGGGTGAGGCCGTGGTTTTCCATTGCTGACCCGGCGATAAGGTTATTTCAGTTACACTGGTCACCGGGGGATTGGGATTCCGGATATCGAGTTCAACTTCATAATCGGCCTTTTCACCGCCTGAGGAAGCCAGCAGTTTTACCTTGCCGATCCCGGTATTGGGTTTTACCTGTACATCAAAATAGACCATCTGTTCCCCTGTCTCGGAAAAGCTTACCGACTGGGTATTGTTGCCTGTGACCTCCAGATAAGGATTCGCCTGAAGCGATACATTCACATTCCGGATATTCTTTTCCATCGCAAATACCGTTACCGGGAGTTTTATGGTTTCTCCCGGTCCAAGCACCCTGGGCATGGTGGCCAGGAGCATGAGGGGTTTCTTGACAGCAACGGTCTTTTCCGTAAATCCGTAACTGCCGCTATGTGCAGCCACCACCATGGCTCGCACGGAACCGATATAGGCGGGTAGCGTAAAGCTCTGTGTTTGTGTTTGCCCGGCGTTCAGGTGAAAGGGCCCCAGGTATTTCACCACCGGTCTGAACCGGTTCGCTGTTTTTTGTTTTACGGGTCCTGCGTCTATATCACCGCCGATGGTGAGTATCCTTTCCAGGTCGCCGCCCCAGGCTCCGATGACATAATCGAACATATCGAAGCTTTTAACACCCAATGCCTCCCTGGCATAAAAGGCATTATGGGGATCCGGAGTTTTGAAATGGGTGAGATCAAGCAGGCCTTCATCCACTATGGCAACAGCATAGGTCATTTCCCTTCCCTGCTGTTCATTTACAGTGAATGAAACGTTCTGTTCGGGTCGTATGGTGGCCGGCATGTTGATGAGGGGATGGAGTTCCGTATTCTTGTCCTCAATGAAAATGGGGATGGAACCATACATCCGTATGGGCAGGTCGTTGATGGTCTGTGCATGGGGTTGGAGCATGCTTACAGTTGCATATACGTTGGGTGCCATGCCTGGTTCGGCTTTGAACTTGACAATTGTTGTTCCCTGTATGGTTTCCTGCCAAAAGGAACTGATCACTTTGCTGCCGCTCTCAATACTCACCAGCAGCCTTCCGCCCTTGCTGCTGGGGATGCTTAGGGAGACCTCTTCGCCTACATTGTATTGTTCCTTGTTGCTGGTAAATGAGAGCATGGCCGCTGCAGTCTGGTCGTCATTCCCTTCGCGTGTTTGCCATCCGGGTTCATCTATGTACAGGGTGGAACCGGACGTGTGGCCACTTTTGAGGTCTTTGACCAGTACCAGATAACGGCCCCATTCATTGGGGGATGTACTAAACTTCCATTGTCCCCTTCCGCCAGCCAGGCGCAGGGTCTCTTTTTTGATCAGCTTGTTGAATTCATTCTGAGTGAAGTTGCTCAGGTTGTCGCCGTTATTATCCCACCACCAGCGCCATTGTATGCGGTAGAACTGCACCTCCACATCATTGTCGCCGGTCATCAGGTTGCCGCGTCCGTCCACATTAACGATCTGGGTGGTGTGCTCTTTTCCGGCAAGCAGGTAATCAAAGGGCTTTTCCCCATCGGGTAATTTGATGCCAACATAGCTTTTATAAGGACTGTAAGGTATCGTCATGTTATCGATGCTGAAACTTCCGCCCGGCTCAAAGACCTTGACCATAAGGTTCGCAGTCAGCATACCTGGTGCCGACTGGTCAACCTGGAAATCGGTTTTGATGGCTGCATTCCCATCAGCATCCAGTGTACCGTCATAGATGGTCTTGTTCTGGGTGGAATAAGAGCCTGTAGGATTATCGAAGTTGAAACCCGCAAATTTGGGGAAGACCGTCTTTTTAGCCAGCAGTGAAGCATCGATCTTGGCTTTCAGGTTCTTGCCCACGGCGCCAAATAGCCATTTGGCGTTGATGGTACCTGCCGAAGTGGTTCCCACGCCGAGCATGGCATCCTTACCGAAATCAAGATTTATCTTAAGGCGGTTAGGCATTACTGTTTCCACCTTGATCCTTTTTTCAAATACAGCCCCGCCTACTTTGACCCTGGCCAGCCAGTTGCCGGTGGGGGAAGCTGCATCGGTATTGGTTCTGAATAGATAGAAGCCGTCCGATGCATCGGACTGAACGGAATGTTTGTACAATTGTCCTGAGGGTGTGTATAAACTGAATTCCACCGGGTGGTCCTTCGGCAATTTCCCTTCTTTATCCTCCACGATGAAATTAAGGTACATGGTATCACCCGGGCGCCATACCCCCCGTTCCCCGAATATGAATCCCTTGATGCCGTTCTTCACCTCTTCCCCGCTCACATCAAACCGGCCCAGGGGAAGCGAACTTCCGTCATCCAGTTTCAGGTAGCCCCTTTCGTTACCTTTTCGTGCTATAAGCAGGTATGGCTTACGGGAAAGATCAATATTGGCAAAGCCGTCGCTGCCACTGGTGGTCTTGGTGATGATGGTCTGCTGGTAATCAATCAGGTTAAGTTCAACACCGCCCATGGGTTCTGTGGTGAGGATATTGCTAACCGCAATCATTATACTGTTGTTAGTGCCTCTTTTGGCGGTAAGCCCGATATTACTGGCCAGGATATTCCGGCTGGCCCAACGGTCCTTATTGTAATATGACCTGCTGGTTGGGTCATCTTTTCTTTCCCAGTTATATCCGTAGGGATAATAGGAATCATAGCGATCCCAGAACGCATCGTCCTCATCCATTCCCTTGGTACGGTAGTTATCGTATGATTCATCATTTGATACTTCCTCATTCTGGCCCGACTTTTTCGCAGTATCGGAAGACAGGTACATGGAATATTCCGGTCTGAAACCGATAGTGATGCGATAAATGGCGCCCTGTTCGGTCTTCAGGAACTTATCGATATCCAGCGAAAAGTGCTGTCGCTTGTGCAGGTCAAGCGTCTTGTCATCATCCAGCCGGAGTGTCTTTTGCACGATGGGTTTGGCCACCCTTCTCAGCTCCTCGTTTCCGGCGAGATCATTCTGTTGCAGGAACTGGGGCACGTTATTTTCGAATATCTTAATGATGCTGATGTCCACTGCATCCAGGTTGACGGCTTCAAAGGGCAATACCAGTCTGCCGCTGTTGGGCAGAATATTCCCTTTACCATGGATCTTCACGGAAGGCATTTTATTCTCAAAGTTGATATTGGCCGTATATCCTTTACTGAGCGTATCGCCCCAGGTGTCTTTAATACCCGGGTTCACATAGAGGGTATAATTGCCATCCAGTTTACCACCTGCAAAGACTTTCACTTCGCTTCCATTGATCGTGTAGGATATATCCTGCTGGTTGCTGACGGTTACCAGTCCGGTAAGATCCTGTCCCACGGCGATGGGGTCGCTGAACTGCACTGAGGCATATTGCTGCGCCTCATTCATGGCTACCACATTCAGCACTTTAAAATCACCCACAGCAGGTATTTCCACGGTCTTTTCCCCTTTAAGGTCCATACTGAGTGCGCTGCCGTCCCAGCGCAGGTTCATGTTATTGCTGGAATTCGCCCGTTCAATGTTCTCGATGATGAAATGATGCGTCTTTGTGGCATCATTATGCTGCCAGTTTATCTTCAGCGGATTGTTATTTTGTAAGGCTGTAAGTAATTTCTCCACCTGCGTACCTTCTTCCACATCGGCTGTCTCGATATCACCGCTGAAACTCATCTTGTTTTTTGTTCCCGCACCACTGCGCAGCCCGTCATCAGAGATCCTGTAAGCGGGCTTTACCGTTTTCAGGCTGAAGCTGAATGTGGAGAATTTATCGGGAACATTTGTCACCTTGCTTAGTTTAAAGTTCACGGTATACAATTGATCTTTTTGCAGGTAACTGTCAGGTTTGAATTCAATGGTCCTCGCATCCAGCCAGTATGCTTTCCCTTTTACGGAAGGGGTGAGATCAAAAAGCGCATCCTTCACTTCTTCTCCCACGGTATGCGTGGTTGTGGCTTCTGCAGCCATCTGTATCCGTATGGTGGTTGTCCTGGAAACTACTCCTGTGGTGTACGCATCAATGTATTTGCTGAAAGCAGGGTCTACATCGATCCATTTTTCTTTTTTACTGCAGGAAAATAAAACAGTTAAGAGAGTCAGCGAAAGCAGGGCCCGTAAAAAAGTTGCACTGAACTTTTTAGGACAGTTAGCATAATCAGCATCCATAAATATGAGGTTGTTTGTTGAAGTTTGTTGACCCTGGTGGAGTCACCAAAGTCGGCATTTTTAAATTGCTATGTAAAAGTTGAAATAATTTCTGATATCTGCAATAGGGTGAGAATTTTATTTTAGTTAAAAGAAGTGTAAATAAGTTGGGTAGATGAGCAGATATGCAACTGTATATATAAGAGATGAAAAGCATTCTATTCCCTGAAAGGATCTTATAGTATTTGATTCCTGAGCAAGTCTTCGAACTCCTCCCGCTTACGTATCAATTGAGCCTTTCCGTCTTTAACCAGCACTTCGGCCGGTTTTACACGTGAGTTGAAGTTGCTGCTCATTTCAAAACCATAGGCCCCAGCATTGTAAAAGACCAGTAGATCCCCTTCACGGATCTCATTCACCATCCTGTCCCAGGCAAAAGTATCGGTTTCGCAGATGTTGCCCGTGATGGTATATGGTTTTACAGGACCAAAGGGATTGCTGATGTTCTCTATCCGGTGATAGGCATCATAGAACATGGGACGGAGAAGGTGGTTGAAACCGGTATTCAAACCGGCAAAGGTGGTGGTGTTCGTCTCTTTGAGAACATTTACCTCCGATACCAGGTATCCTGCCGCACTGAGCAGGAATTTACCCGGTTCAAACCAAACCTGCAGCGGTTTGCCATTGGGGTTGGGGTGATCGGAAAAGGCTTCCCTCACCTTTTTAGCCAGTAACCCGATGTCCGTTTCGACATCTCCCTCCTTATAGGACACTTTAAAACCTCCGCCCAGGTCTATGGAAGAAAGATCCCTGAATTTTGGAATGATATCGAATAACACCTCGATACCTTTCACAAAAATATCCAAATCCTGTATATCACTGCCGGTGTGAATATGCAGGGTCCGGACCAGCAGGTCATATTCATTGACCAGTGTCAGTATCTTATCCAACTGGTCAATCGGGATGCCAAACTTACTTTTATCATGTCCGGTGGAGATCTTCAGGTTGCCGCCTGCCATAATCCCCGGTCGCAGGCGCACACCTACCGGGTAACTATGTCCGAATCTTGCTCCAAATTTCTGAAGGTTGCTGAGGCTGTCGATGTTAATGTTCACACCCAGCCCAATGGCTTCTTCAATTTCACTGAAATGAATGCCGTTTGAAGTATATAGCACATGTTCCGGTTCAAAACCAGCCAGCAATGCCAGTTTTACCTCGTTTACCGAACTGCAGTCCACCTGGCAGCCGATACTTTTGATATGCCGTAAGACATTAATGTTGGTCAGTGCCTTGCAGGCGTAAAAGAAGCGGGTATCTGTCCGGGCAAAAGCCGCTGTAAGTTTTTTGTACTGCCCGTTGATGTGCTCGGCATGATACACATAAACCGGTGTTCCAAAGGTGCCGGCAATTTCTTTTAATTGCTCTGTTGTTAACGATTCTGACATAAGCGAAAATACAAAATGCAATGATGATAGTGATGATTGCGTATGTATAGAAATAAAAAAACTGCAAAACCATACAGGTTTTGCAGCAAATTACATTTCAGTTCCGGAATTACATCTTATCATCAGCAGTGGGTCCGTACAAACCGGGTACTTGGTTACCGGTGGCGCGCAGGTATACCACCATTTCACCACGGTGGTGATACAAATGGTTGAATAGAAAACCACGGACCACCTGTATCCTGGGCATCGGCGGAAACAGGGCCGCCTCGGTGCCCATGACCATCTTCCACTCATCCATCATATGCTCATCCTTTGATGTTTCCAGTGCTTTCCTGGCTTTTGCAAGGTTCTCTTCGAACTTGGCCACGATATTTGACGCATGGCTGATATCGCCCTTATCATATTTATAGGTTGCCATGTCAAAAACATCCTGGTGTAGGGTTGGCTCGTACCAGTTGTATACTTCAGCAATGTGTGAAGCCAGCTGGCCGGTGGTCCAGTTTTTTTCAGAAGGTTTGTATTCTAAGGCACTGTCGGGAATGGCCATTAATAATTTGCGGGTATTCTCTGATTCATAATTGAATTCACCCAATAGAGACTGTACGATCATACATGTTTAATTTAAATAAAGGAATAGATTTGCAGTTAAATCTACCTATTTTTATCATAAGGGCAAACCCGCCATGGTACAAGTAACAAATTCTTAAAATGAATCTCTGTTTAAACAGGGTCTCAGGCGGTTAC
>JANYAL010000290.1 GCA_025361325.1 Bacteroidota bacterium | reverse complement strand
CGTCCAGCGTTCGGAAGCGGATGCGACACTTTATAAATGTTCTGGGGGGAACATCGGCCCTCCGTAGCCTTTCGGTTGCGGGGGGCCGAACTCTTTTCCGGCGATCCCTTCGCCGCAAACGCCGGGGTTGGTGTGCCGGTTAGGCTATTTTTCCGTAAGAAATAGCTGGTAATGAAATGATCATGAAAGAAAAGCTGCCGATTATAGCTAAATATATTGATCCTGAAGCATTTATCTAATTCTGTTCCGATGGGTACCGTATAAATTTAACCTTAAGTTTCTCCCCAAGGGTTACTTAATACAAAAAATCCCCTATATTTGCGCGCAATTATTAAACCTTAAAAAAAATACAATGAAAAAATTATTTGCAATTTTAGCTATTGCCGGTACACTGGCAGCTTGTAACAATGGTGGGGATGAAAAAACTCCTGCTGCGGATTCTTCCAAAATGACAACTACTCCTGCAACTGATGCTACAAAGATGGCTGACAGTGCTTCCAAGAAGATGGTTGACACGGCTTCAAAAATGATGAACAAAATGGCAGACACGGCATCAAAAATGATGAACAAAATGGCCGATAAGAAGAAAGACGGTAAATAAGCTAAATAGTATCATTGTAATCTGATATAACTTCTTAAGAAACTAAGTTCCTCCCGTTTTGCGGGAGGATTTTTTTTTATCGCGACTTTCTCAACAGTCTTTATTAGCGCGTAATACCTGAAAATGAACATAATATTCCACTGAATATCAATGAATACTGCTTTTCTGACCTGCCTGCAAATATGCCAGTATCGTCTTTACAGATGGATTCTGTTGAAGAATCAAAGAATCTCTTCTATCTTTTTTGTTGTAAAAAATAAAGGTCATACATTACAATTTCCCAATTCCTCCGAATGCCTGCTTCCACCCGTAACCCGGCAAGAAATCAAAGATTTTTTCTAAACAGGGGTAACATAAAATCCGATACATGAAACCTGCTGATCTCCGGTATGCGTATGGAGGTAATGAAATAAAATAAAAAGGTCCGGTATGAGAAGATATTGCTTACTGTTTTTGGCAGTGTTGAGTTTACCTTGCTTGACATTTGCTCAACCATCCGTTTTGGGCACACAAGCGGCGAATGGATCCTATACTACCTATAATCTTACCGCCATTGGTCTTTTCAGACAAGCGCGGGTACAGGCATCCAGTTCAGGCGCCGGGAGCACACGTAATTGGGAATTTACGCTGGGTACAGCGGCTTCCCCGGATTATTCCACCAACTGGAGGCCCTATACCGCCGGACAAACATTAAGTGCTTATAATAGCTTTATAGATCCCGCTAGCACCACAGCAAGTGCGCGGTATAATACCGGGAGTGGTGGCCAGAGCGGATTGATGCCGGCAGTAAGTTCAGGAAACTATTATACATTCAATGTAGGCAAGAACCCGTCTTCCAACAATTATATGTCGGTCCTGGAAACCACGTATAACCCAACCGTCATCAATACAATCAGTGCCACTACGCCCCTCAACACAAATAACTCCGTGTTGGTCACCATCACAACTTCAGGAGTCCCAAACAGCGGAGAGAACTTTTTTGTACGCTATTCAACCGATTTCAATTTTACTACATCAACCATCTCCCAGTTCACTTTTACCGGAACCACCGCCACTGCAATCATCCCCTGTTTCCCGGGCGGTACCCTTGTTTACTATTATGCATTCAGCAGCAATAAAACAGGAGCCCAGCTGAACACGGATGCCATCATTAACCAGTCAGCCTATGATATGGGTACGCTGAACCTGAAGAACAACAGTGGTCCCAATTTCACCTATACCCAGGGATCAGGAACTAATTTCATTGGTATTTACACCATACCTTCCCCCTGTTTTGCAACCTTAAGTTCCTTTATAACTGCCTTAAATGCCGGTACCATAACTGGCCCTGTTACCTGTTATGTCATAGGCGGCAGTCCTATAGAAACCGCCCCTTCAGGAGGTATCGCAGTTACAGCTACCGGAACAGTTGCCAACCCGGTCATCATCCGGAAATTCGGTTCGGGCAGCTATTCCATCCAGGCCTCGCCTGCGCTTAGTTCTGGCAACCTGAATGACGCCATCATTAAACTGATCGGGACCGATTATTTCACCATCGACGGACTTACCCTGCAGGAAAATGCTTCTAATACCATTACAGCAGCCGGTACAAATAATATGACAGAATGGGGGATCGCTTTACTACACGCTTCCACTACCGACGGAGCACAGAACAATACCATTCAGAATAATACCATTTCCCTCAACCGGACGTATACCAATACGTTTGGGATCTATGCCAACAACAGGCACAGCGCAATAGCGGTGACCGTTACAGAGGATATAGTCAATAATACTACGGCGCCAAACAGTGGAAATAAGATTTACAGCAATAGCATCAGCAATGTAAATATGGGAATAGCTTGTATCGGTTCAGGCACCGCTGCTGATCATGATGCGAACAATGATATCGGGGGCAATGCCATTGCTACGGGTAATACCATCAGCAATTGGGGAACTGAGGCAGCAGTAACCACCTTTGTTTCCAATCCGGGAGTTGCATACGGAATCCTGGTAAACCACCAGGTGGCTGACAATGTTTCTTATAATTCGCTCATCAGTCCTGTTG
>JANYAL010000346.1 GCA_025361325.1 Bacteroidota bacterium | reverse complement strand
CAAAAACATCATCCATTAGCAGGAGGGGGGCAAAGCCTTTGATCCGCTTCAGCAATTCGAACTCAGCAAGTTTTAACGCAAATAACATACTTTTTCGTTGTCCCTGTGAAGCCGTAGTCTTGAAGAATTGCCCATTCAACTGCATTCTGATATCATCCTTATGAATACCGGTATTGCATCGCTGCAATAAAATATCCTTTTCGCGGTACCGGTTGAGCAGATCCTCAAAAGGGACCTCATTCAAATGGCTTTCATATCCCAGGCTAACTTCCTCGGTATTATCGGCAATGCGATGATAAAATTGCCGGACCATGGGTATCAGCTGGCCCGTAAATACACTTCTTTTCAGATGAATGATTTTACCCGGCAGCGTAAATTGTTCATCGATCACTTCCAGGAGCGACCAATCAGTCTTGCCTTGTTCAGCAAATCTTTTCAAAAGGCTGTTCCGTTGAAGCAATATCTTGTTATACAGCATGAGCTGATGAAGATATTCGCTGTCTATCTGGCACAGTACCAAATCCATGAATTGCCGTCTTGCTTCACTTCCTCCCGTGATCAGGTCAATATCATCCGGTGCGATCATCACAACTGGGAACCTGCCGATATGTTTAGAGAATTTCTCATAAGGTACATCATTCAGGAACAGTTCTTTCTTACCCACACCCCGGTGAATGCAAACCACTTTACAGGAATCGCCATCCTGTTCAAAATAGGCTTCCAGCCGGAAACCATCTTTTTCAAACTGGACATTCAACTGATCGGTCTTGAAAAAATAACTTTTAGTGAAACAGCAGTAATAAATGGCATCTAGCAGGTTGGTCTTGCCCTTACCATTTAGCCCGCATATACCTGTCACCCTTTCTTTGAAATTGAAAGCGTTCGAAGTATAATTTTTGAACTGGGTGATGGATATATTGTACAGAAGCAACATCAGGGACTGCAAGATACTGGATTTGAGGATGGGTGTATAAGCAGATGGCCAGATCCTCTTAGGAATGAAAGTTAAGCCGGGGGATACAGTATACGTATGCCAGGTTAAACGGTGGATGGGAATAGCGGGAATTGGTTTAAATACTAATTGGTATTCTTAATACCGACTGCCAACTATGAACCATAAACTTTCAACTATAAACTATGTACTATGAACTATCCACCAAATACTGAAAAACCTTATCTTTGCGGCCTAAAATTTAATTCATTGGCAACAAAGTTTTCTAAAGAAACTTATTTATACTGGTACGAATTAATGCTTTTATTGCGTCGTTTTGAGGAAAAAACCGGCCAGCTCTATGGTATGCAGAAAATCAGGGGCTTTTGCCACCTCTATATAGGACAGGAAGCCGTTGCTGCCGGGTGTATGACTGCCACCAATACAGATGATAAATTCATTACCGCCTACCGCGATCATGCCCTGGCCATAGCCAAGGGTGTCACTGCAAAAACATGCATGGCTGAATTGTACGGTAAAGCAACCGGGTGCAGTAAGGGGAAAGGGGGCAGTATGCATTTCTTTGGGGTGAAAGAGAATTTCTACGGAGGTCATGGAATCGTGGGTGCACAGATCGGTACCGGGGCGGGACTGGCCTTTGCAGAAAAATACCGGGGTACCGACAATGTGGTGCTTTGTTTCTTCGGCGACGGGGCTGCCCGCCAGGGCATGCTGCACGAAACCTTCAATATGGCCATGCTGTGGAAACTTCCTGTGGTATTCATTTGCGAGAACAATAACTATGCAATGGGAACTTCCGTTGCACGTACCAGCAATGTTCTGGATATATATAAACTGGCTGATGCCTACGATATGCCGGGAGACAGCGTCGACGGCATGAGTCCTGAAGACGTTCATAACGGGGTACTCCGGGCAGTGAACAGGGCCAGGGAAAAAGGTGGTCCTACCTTACTTGAAATAAAGACCTACCGGTACAAGGGCCATAGCATGAGCGACCCCCAGAAATACCGATCCAAGGATGAAGTGGAGGAATATAAGGAAAGAGACCCGATCGACCATGTACTGAAATTGCTGAAAGAAGAATACCAGTTGCCAGAAGCAGATATTGAAGTAATCAATGACCGCGTTAAGAAGGAGGTGGAAGATTCGGTAAGTTTTGCAGAAGAAAGCCCCTGGCCAGATGAGTCGGAATTGCTGAAAGATGTTTACGTACAGGAAGATTATCCCTTCATTTTGGATTAACAGGTACGGGCATAATTATTCATATATAAATTAAAAAATGGCAGAAAATCAAGTTAAAACAGAGATTCCTGAAGTATTGCACAAGGCCAGGGGATTTTGGGACAAGTATAACAAAAGAATCATCATCGCAGGTTCTGTGGTGATTATTCTTACGGGCCTGTATTTTGGTTACAAATATCTCTATAAGTTACCACAGGAGAAAAAAGCAAGTGAGCTAATCTTCCCTGCTGAACGTTTATTCGGAAAGATGACGAGTACCTCTAGGTACAATAAGGATACCGTGAACATTGTATTGAATGGCGGAAATCTGGATGGATCCACTGTGACCGGACTGATCAAGATCATCAACAACTACGGGGGCACACCTTCCGGCAACCGAGCACAATATATGGCAGGAGCCTGTTACCTTCAATTGAAAGATTTTGACAAAGCTATCAAGTATCTGAAGTCATTCGACGGCAACGGGGCCAGCCAGATCCAGAGTAAAGCCGATATCATGCTTGGACATGCCTATTCAGAAAAAAGGAACACATCAGAAGCGCTTGACTATTACAGGAAAGCTGCTGATGTGGTGGAGAATGACGAGGGTATGGCCACAGAAGCCTTATTCATGGCAGGGTTGTATGCCGATGCAATTGGCAAGACCAAGGAGGCTATCGAATTGTTCCAAAAGATAAAGGATAAATACCCTGCCAGTCAGAAGGCCCAATCTGGTGATCCAGACAGGTATCTGGCTAAATTAGGTGTGCTGAAATAATACAAAGCAGGTTCCGGACATCATACATACTTTCAGCCTTCGGTAATTATTATGTCATACCCATCTCCAGGCTTATACGACATTTCAGGCATGCACTTACCGGCGGATGCCTTTGTAGTAATTGTCCGTACAGAATGGAATACAGCAACGGTAGAGAAACTGGAATTGGGATGCAGCAGAATCCTGGATGAGTATCATGTTCGCCATATCACAATGGTGGTACCTGGCGCTTTCGAGATACCGTTTGCCATAAAAACCTTCTGGCAGATCAACCAGAATAATAAAGAGCGGCCACACGCTTTCATCGCGCTGGGTTGCGTGCTCAGGGGTGATACGCCGCATTTTGAATACGTTTGCCATGCAGTTACCGAAGGTATTTTACAGCTGAACCTTATCTTGCCCGTGCCCACAATTTTCGGTATTTTAACAGTGAATGACCAACAGCAGATCGACGAGCGGACAGGGGGCATCCATGGCAATAAAGGAGAGGAAGCAGCCTTAACTGCATTGAAAATGATCGCCATGGCTACTAATTTATAAAAATTTCTTTCATGAGAGATATTTGCTTTATTCTGTTGCTGTGCCTATTGGCAGCCTGTAACAACAATGACAGGACAGAAAAAGAGAAGCCCGTAACAAAAACAGATACACTCGCTGTTAACAATATCTCTAAGATTGATACAGCATCTTCTTATTACCACCGTTTCAATGACAGCGCACTGGAGGACAGGATCACGAAGGCTATCATGAAACTTCCCTTTGTGAAAAAGGCAAATGCCTATATCGATTCATTCAGCAACCACCAGCACGGAATTGCTTTCATGGTTGATAGCCTTGGAAGTGATAAAAACGAGATCAATGTGCAGGCCGGGTATAACGGCGAAACCCGTTTCGAGATCTATTATAATTTTTATGTGAATCCCAGGACGCTCGAGATCAAAGTGCTGGACGTAGTAAATGATAAAAAGCTATCTGTATTGGAATTCATGAAAACACAACATAATCCATGAGAGTACAGCTATTCATACCCTGCTTTGTTGACCAGCTTTACCCCCAGACCGCATTTAATATGGTGAAAGTGCTGGAAAAAGCAGGCTGCAAGGTAACCTATAATACCAACCAGACCTGTTGCGGACAACCTGCCTTTAATGCCGGCTTCTGGGAAGAATCCAAAGTGGTGTGCACTAAATTTTTGAAGGATTTCGATGGTACAGACTGTATTGTTTCTCCCAGTGCAAGCTGTGTGGGCTTCGTCAGAAATTATTATACAAAACTCTTTGACAATTCCTCTCTCCACAACCGTGCGAAAGACATTGGCAAACACATATTTGAATTCACGGAATTCCTGACCAATGTACTAAAGATAGAGAATTTCGATGCGGTATTTAATGCCAAAGCCACCTATCACGACAGCTGTGCGGCATTACGGGAATGCAGGATCAAGGAAGGTCCACGAAGACTGTTAGGTCTTGTAAAAGGCCTGGAACTGGTGGAAATGGTTGATGTGGAAACCTGCTGCGGTTTCGGGGGTACCTTTGCTGTTAAATTCGAACCTATTTCCATTGGTATGGTTGACCAGAAAACAAGGAATGCACTGGCTACCGGTGCCGAATATATAATATCCACCGACCTGAGCTGCCTCATGCAACTGGATGGCTATCTCAAAGGCAAAGAACTTCCTTTAAAGACAATGCATATTGCGGATGTACTCGCCAATGGATGGGAGTAAAAACAAGCTATCCTTTCACTCTACAAATCATCAGTATATTGTTCTATATCTCGTATACTTGCCGGGTTTAGATCATACCGGTTCTTCCAGGCTGCTTTAAAAAATTGCGTAGCATTGTAACCTTTGTCAAGTGCCAGCATCAGTTTGCCCATCCAATACAGTTCCACTCCTTCCAGTGGTTTGCCTGATACCTTATTGAGGAAGACCTGATAAGCTTCTTCCTTCTTGCCGGCAGATAACAAAGCCCATGCATACCAGGCATTTGTTTGTGGCGTGTTCCTGTTCTTCAATTCCTCCTTTGCAATCTCTACAGCCTTATCAGACTGATGAAGAATTCCGGTGTATAATTCTATAAGATATTTATCGTACATTTTTCCATAGCTACTATCTGTAACGGTTAACTCAAATTTCCGCGCATATTGCGTTGCAGTAATACTGTCTCCGCGGAAGGCAGCAACCTGTACCAGCTTGAACAAAGGGTCTGGAGCCCTGGTCCTGTTGAGCACAAACTGAAATATCTTTTCTGCCAGTGAATCATTGTTATCATGTACCAGGGCGATCCACCCTAAACCCATGATACTGTGAAGGTCTCCCGCATGCATTGCTATCGATTGCCGGTAAAGATCATTAGCCTGCCCAAGCTGATCATTGTGTAGAAAAAGATCGGCTGTGTTAGATAGCGCAGCCTGTTTTAAAGTTATATCATCACCTGCAAGGTCTGCTGCCCGGGTCATAGCCATGATAGCTGAATCCATTTGGCCTTTATAATGATCAAGTTTAGACAACCGGAATTGATACCCATAATCAGTTTTGGATACCATCTTTTGTAATGCAGATTCGGCAAGGTTGTACCTTCCCAGTTCAAAATCCACATCAAAAGAAGCTGAAATAGATTCATATGGTTTAATACCGATCTTTTTTACGGTCTCCAGCAGACTGTCTGCCTGAAAAAAACGATGCTGTAAAATAGCGTGGGCCATCAGGGCAAGGCAAGGACCTGTTTCCTTATGGTTATATATCCTGTCAATCTTGCAAAGTACACTGTCCGAACAAAGGATATCATGAATATCCCCGGATAAGAAATAACGCCCTGCCAAAGCTGAAGCATATTTGAATTCATTGGTTATCCCCGGATTATTGGGGTCTATCCTTTTTTTCCAGAATTCAAGTTCACCTTCATTTGCCTTAATAGCTGCAGGCGTTGAATAATGAAGAATCAGGCTGTCAATATAAGCGACAGATACAATTTTAGGCGGATCATTTTTACATGACCCAAAAGCAACCAGGATGCTTACAAATAATATGAGTTGTTTCAAGCGTTAAAGTTTAAAAAGATATACGTTATTAAAGAAGCCCTGGTTTAACTATTTTTTAAAATATAGTTGTATACGTAAACTGATTAATTAAAAAACAATCGTTGCACCATCCAGTATCCTGCAATAAGCGTAATAATAGCAGAAAGGGGAACAACCACAGCTTTGCGGTAATATGTCTTTTGTCCAAACCACTTACCAAACAGTATGAACGCAGCCAGTATAACTGTTAGCTGCCCCAATTCTACACCCAGATTGAACATAACCAGTGAACTCAGGTAAGCATTTTTGGGTAATCCCAATTGCCCTAATGCACTGGCAAAACCCATACCATGTACCAGGCCAAATAAGAAAACAATACCGATACGTGATTTTTTTAGCCGTGGTGATACGATATTTTCAAGCGCTACATACATGATGGAAAGCGCAATAACAGGCTCCACAATTTTTGGAGAGGGCGTAATTACATGATACATAGCCAAACCCAGGGTCACAGAATGTGCCACCGTAAATGCAGTGGCCTGCCATAACACCGGCTTCAATTTAGGACTTAACAGAAACAGACTAACTACGAATAAAATATGATCGAGTCCGGATGGGAGAATATGTTTATAACCCAACTTAAGGTAAAGAAAGGCTGCATCAACCCCCGACATTTTTTCCAATTCACCTACAACGGTATGTGCAGATATATGCTGACTTACAAGAATAAGAAGGAAGCAGATACCCATGGTCTTGAAAATATAGTCCCGTTTATTTACTACTATCAAATCCATATTGTTTTAAAATCAGTATGAATATTTATATACGGTAAGAAAAGCCCTGCAGTTTTAATATAGAAAATGCTGAAGTAAAAAATAATGTATAAAATACACCTAAAACTTAAAGCATATACTCAGTTTTGCGCCCAATGGGGTGCCGGGTGTAAAACAGATTTCATCAACAGATTGTGCTTCATTCTTTAATCGGGTTACTGTTTCAAATTGTGTTTCCTTCCACCGGTTGTTAAAGATATTATTGACAACCAGTCCAATTTCATACATTCGCCGGGTATAATTCAATACAGCATCAGTTATTAAATAGCCAACCGCTTTTAGTGAATAATCTTCATTAGCCGGCCTGTCGCCTACATAGCGATACCGTAAACTGCCATTGAAACCACTTTTATTCAAATACGTGATCCCCCCGCTGCTTGTCCATACCGGCGCCAGTGGTATATAATCATGCTCTTGGGAAACTCCAACCGCCCGGCCGTGTGCATAATTAAGGTCAAGATCAAAATATAAGGAATGTAAAGGTTGGTAACGACCCGAAAGATCAAAACCCTTCCTCCTGGTTTTACCTTTAAAATCAACGGTACCACCATCCCCGCCATACACAAATTCCTGTTGTAATCCTATACACCAGACTGCTGCATTAATGATGATAGTTTTAGTTGGCTTAAATACAGTGCCCAGGTCTGCTCCATAGGTAGCCGGTAAATTTTCTGTACCGTGTTCCACCACCACAGCCCTGGTATCGTTTGAATGGAAACCTTTTCCGGAGCTAAGATAAAATTGTAACCTGTCATTGACATGGAAGTAAAAATTCAATTTAGGACTGAGGGTATTCGCTTGCGCTTTGTAAATACCGATACCCGAAAGGCTGCTGTCTTCTGCTAACTTATTATTGTATTTGTGATAGAACTGATCGAAACGAAGTCCTGCGTTGATACTGAAGCGCTTACTAAGCGTAATGGTTTCACTTATATAAGGCGCAATATCCACCTCAGTAATATCGCCAAGCTTAAGTTGCTGAAGGGTAATATACCGGTCTACGGTGTGCGATAATCCGGAATTTTGCGTCATATCTAACCTTAGGTTAATACCAGCTTCTGTACCAAGTTTCGTATTTCCCATAAACCCGGTATGCGTATAGCATCCATTATACCCCATCAGATCCCTCGCTTCTATCTGTCTGATCTCATCACCATTCACTGTATCCTGCAGAAAGAATGTAAAATTGGTATGAAGGTCAAAATTATACCGGGAATAGTACAATTGGTTCCGGATGATATCCCCATTATGAAGTGATGTGGTTAGTTGGGCATTCAGATTAGTACGGTAAGTAAGGCCCCCCTCATTTGGATCAACCGCTCCATAAAACCCAATTATCCCCTTTTCAACTGCCCTATCCGGAATCTGACCTGAAGCCGACCACTTACTCCAAAAATAGGTAGCCGATACAGCCAGGTAGCTATGTTCAGATACCCTTCCGGTGTATTTTGTAAATAAGTTAAACCGGTTAAAATGCTGGGGATGATCAAAATAAGCGTCGGAATACATGTACTCCGAAGCCATATACCAGTTCTGGTCTTTTCGTACCTGATCTGTGCGCAACAGGTTAAACATACCTAAGACCCGGTAGGTATTAAACTGACCGGCTTCCAGTTTAACCAGGTTACTTGTAAGTGAATTTTTTGTATTGAAATCAACAAAGCCCGTAGTGCCGAAATCTCCTTTTGAAACAGTATAAGCTCCTTTTTTAAAATCTACAGTTCCTAATGTTTCTGGAATGATAAAATGACTGTCTGCAAAACCCTGCCCGTGTGCATGTGACACCATATTAATGGGTAACCCATCCACCTCAAGCCTGAAATCAGTTCCATGATCACAATCAAATCCTCTAAAGAATATCTGTTCTGCCTTTCCCCCTCCCTGGTGCTGTCCGATAACAAGTCCGGGTATGATACGCAGCACTTCTTGTGAATTGTTCACGCCCCGCATGACAATATCCATTTTACTGATCGGTTTAAACTGATCGCCTGCCCGGGCAGATACCGTTACTCCGCTGATTTGTAAAGGCCTGGATAACAAGGCTATATTACCATTTGCATTTTTCAGATCTGGTACAGAGATTACTTGTAATTGATACCCAACAGAAGAAATTTCAATAGCGGAAATATCCTTTTCTGCCTTCCGAAAAGAAAAATTTCCGGACTGGTCTG
>JANYAL010000342.1 GCA_025361325.1 Bacteroidota bacterium | reverse complement strand
TCCCCTTCCGGGATGCTTATATGCAGATCAGCCAATCCATAGAAAGAAATGAATTCAGTTATTCCGGCGATATTAGGCATACCCACATGGGTTCAATCGGCAATCTTTGTAACCCGGAGATCGTGCAACAAATGGACAAGGTGGTCAGTCAATTTGATTTCAGCAGAATGAAAATTGCATTGCAAGATTTATTGGAGTAGTTTTGTTCCTTTTAATCAGCTCGCATCAATGCCTGAACAGGTACCAAAAAAACGAATTGCCATATTCGGATCTACCGGCTCCATCGGTACGCAGGCACTGGAAGTTATCCGAGCCAACCCAAATCTGTTTGAGGTAGAGATCCTTACTGCACAGACCAATCATGAATTGCTGGCCTCACAGGCCATTGAATTCAAGCCCAATGCTGTGGTCATCGGTGACGATAAACTGTACGAAAAATTAAAAACTGCATTAGGGTCAACAGATACCAAGGTATTTTCCGGCGAAGCAGCACTGGAAGAGGTAGCAGATTTTGATTCCTATGATATGATGCTTGCCGGTATCGTAGGCTTTGCTGGATTAAAGCCAACATTGCGGGCGGTCAATAACGGAAAAGCAATTGCCCTGGCCAATAAGGAAACACTGGTGGTGGCCGGAGATATCGTCATGCAGCGCGCCATTGAAAAAAGAGTACCTATCATACCGGTCGACAGCGAGCATTCTGCTATATTCCAGTGCCTGGTCGGGGAAGTTCGGAATCCTATTGAAAAGATCATTCTTACGGCAAGCGGGGGCCCTTTCCTGGGTAAGAAACCCAACTTTCTCGTAAATGTAAAACGTGACCATGCGCTGCAACACCCCAATTGGGCCATGGGTGCCAAAATCTCCATCGATTCTGCGACCCTCATGAATAAAGGGCTGGAAATGATCGAGGCCAAATGGCTTTTCAATCTCACGCCTGAACAGATACATGTGGTCATTCACCCGCAAAGTATCATACACAGCATGGTGCAGTTTCAGGATGGTAGTATCAAGGCCCAGATGGGACTGCCCGACATGAAATTACCAATTCAATATGCTTTGTCCTTCCCACAAAGGATCAGGAATGATTTCCCGCGAATGGATTTCAGGAAGTACACTACCTTGAATTTTGATGAGCCGGATGTTAAAACTTTCAGAAATTTAGCCCTGGCTACAGAGGCCTTGTACAAGGGAGGGAATATGCCCTGTGTATTAAATGCCGCCAATGAGATCGCCGTTTGGGCCTTTCTGCGCAACCGTATCGGCTTCCTGGACATGACAGCCGTGGTTGAGAAGACCATGCAATTTGTAGCCTTTATTCGGAATCCCACCTTAGAGGAATATTTTGAAAGCGATGGCGAAGCCCGTAATTTTGCGGCTTCGCTGATAAATCTGTAACGGATCTGATGACGGTAAAAGGGATATCGTTCTGCAAATTTTGCCCGAACCGATATTCCTGAATTTATAAAACTTATCTGTCTGACTCTTTTATACGATCTCAGCCATATTCATTTTTTAAATACAAGCATATATGGAATTACTGGTTATAATCTGGAGTAGTGTCGGTCTAAAAGTGGCGCAATTACTCTTATCCCTTTCCATCCTGATCCTCTTGCATGAGTTTGGTCATTACATCACGGCCAGGTGGTTCAAGTGCAGGGTCGATAAATTTTACCTGTTCTTTGATCCCTGGTTTTCCATCGTTAAGAAAAAGATCGGTGATACGGTGTATGGTATTGGCTGGCTACCCCTGGGCGGATATTGCAAGATAGCTGGCATGGTGGATGAAAGTATGGACAAGGATCAGATCAAACTTCCACCCCAACCCCACGAATTCCGGAGCAAGCCGGCCTGGCAGCGCCTGATCATCCTGCTGGGAGGAGTAACTGTGAATGTACTACTGGCTTTTGTGATCTATGCCATGATATTGTTCGTGTGGGGTGAGAAGAAGACGCTCAATTCCAGCTTGCAAAACGGCGTATGGGTAACGGATTCACTAATGCATGAAATCGGTTTGCGAAACGGTGATAAGATAGTTACCATCAATGACAAGGAAGAGAAATATTTTGAGGATATCCCCAAAGGGATACTTTTCGGGGGAGGTTCAACTATCAAAGTAGACCGTAACGGGAAAGACACCATCATCAACATACCGCTTGCCATCATCGGAAAACTGGTTGAGAAAAAACGTTCGAAAGTACCTCTGTTACTGCCAAGGGTACCTGCTGTTGTAGGAGAATTTGACAAGAAGGATACCTCCAATGCCAGGAAGGGCGGGCTACTGTATTGGGATAAGATACTGAAAGTAGATTCTTTCCCAGTCCGGTTCCTGGATGATATGACCGCATATAATGACCAACACAAGAACAGCACGGTACTTTATACTATTGAAAGAAACGGAACGGAAATAACGTTACCTGTAGTTGTGGACCAAGATGGCCGAACTGGTATGCCTTTCCTGAAAGACAAACAATATGACAGCCTTAGAGCATATAAACTACAGATCAGGAAATTCGGTTTCCTGGAATCCTTCCCGGCCGGTGTGAACAGGACCTTTGCTTCTTTGAGTGATTATATCGATCAGTTTAAACTGATCTTCAAGCCATCTACAGGTGCCTATAAAGGGATGGGCGGGTTTAAATCCATGGGCTCTATTTTTGCCGGCGATGGTTGGGATTGGGAATCCTTCTGGAGGATTACGGCATTCTTTTCTATTGTACTGGCATTCATGAACCTATTGCCCATACCGGCCCTTGATGGCGGGCATGTATTGTTTACATTGGGTGAAATGATAACAGGCAGAAAACCCAATGAGAAATTCCTGGAATATGCCCAGATCGTTGGTATGGTTTTGTTATTGGCATTAATGTTGTACGCTAATGGCAATGACTGGATTGGATGGGGGAAGGGCAAATAAAATAAGGGAAAAGAAAATAAAAATAAGGAATAATAATTTTGGAATACTGCAGTATGCAGAAATTGAAAGATCCTACTTTCTTATTCTTCATTTCTTATTTCCACACCGGGGCTGACCGGTTTTGACAGCATAGTTCTTTGTAAGTATAAGCATGTACTGCGTTGCGTAATTAGCAGTTAAATCTGAATACGTAAACTTCAAATGGCAATACTCAGTATGCCATGGCTGCTTAATCGATAGATTAGCACCATTAGGGCCGTTGAACGGGTAGTCCTGTTACCAAGTTCCTCCGCCGACTTAAAAAGAAAACGGGATGCTGCACCGGAATGATTTGACCTGTGCCTAAGAACATCAATCTAAGGATCCGGTTGGTTTGTTATGCTCCTGCCGTTTCCCGACAAGCAATGCATAAATAAACATGTAGAAGGCTTACGGCGAATATGTTTGGACCAGGGTTCGATTCCCTGCAGCTCCACAATCATGAATCCTGCTTATGCAGGATTTTTTTTATTACAGATCTACTCGTCCGATGATCTGTAGCCGGTCCCCAATGCTGATTTTCTTACCTGTTTCAGAAGGGGGAATCAGGCAATCTACCGATAAATAATACCCATGCCCATACTCCTCCAGGGTTGAGCTTACCGGCAGATGGTGCAATCTTTGCCGGGAGAAGGTTTTGGGAAAAGCATGGATCACTGCACCTGTAGCAGGGTTACGGGTAGGTACCACACATCTTGCACGGGGCTGCATGCCAAACAGCGTTAGCGCACCTATCCGGAATTTTACGGCAACACCATCTTCAATGAACAGCCGGTCTTCCCAAAAGGCAGGAACATCGCTTAATTCAATGTTAGCCCTGAACCGGCTACGCATCTCTTCAAGGCCTATACCAGGGAACCAACCGGCAACCGTTTCCAGGCTGGAACTGGAGAGGATCGTTATACCACTGGTATCCGGAATATCCAGGAAACGACCTTCTTTGTTCTGTTGAAGACCCACAGGTTTACCAAAAAATCTGGTTAGGTAACTGTTAATGGCAGATCTTTCCTGATCTAAATGAAAGCTGTTCCAGCTTGTTTCCAGTTCATGCCGGAAGGATATGGTCCCCTGTTCGGGATCAATTGCAGAGCGGAGCAGGTGAACCAGTGCATTAGACTTTCCATTCACAAAATTGCCCTCTTTATCGATGATCGCATATTCCCTGTCATGTTTCAGGCAACCACCTTTTACAACTTCTGCTTCCTGTACAGGGGTACCTTCAAGTGATTTTACCGGGTATATGGTAATTCGTTTAACAACGGGTCCAATCTCCATCATTCTTTCATTTACGAATGAAGATAAGTCGTTTATTTATACAGGTATTCATTGTGAACCTCCTTCCTGAGGCAATTATTTTCCGCAACTACGGCCAACATGCAATGAAAGCCATCAATCGGCAACGCGGCTTTTCCTATACGCTATCGGGCAGACCATTTACCTGGCCAGTACCTATAACATACGGTAGGTAAGTTTGTGTATTTCCCGGGGTGGCTCGCAGGAATATAACCCGGAAAAATTTGTACAGCCCCAAAAAAGCAACATGTTAAAGCTAATTATTAGAGTAAAAACCAGGGTACATAAAACCTGAAAAATTGACTTTTCCGGGTAGGTCAGGTTATATCAAGTATAGGTTTTACCTATGATTTGGAGCCAAATTACCTATAGAGACCTATGGTTGTCATAGGTAAAAGGTAAGGAAGACCTAAGCAATTCAGTGTACTTAAGATAAATTCCAGAGAAATACTACTGACTTTTTGGCGGAAATGATCTGAGATATAAGGGGCCTGGATTTAAGGTAGGGGACGGATAGGCTCGGCCTCTTGGTTCAAACAGGGGATTTCGTATTAGCAGCCGGAATGATGAATTTCCGGTTTCAGTGTGCTGAGCCGGGTTAGGTAGCAGGCTTGAGTTTATATTTCCCCTTGCTTTTACGGATTTTGCAGGCCACCACTTTGTACTCGGGGCACATGGCTTCCGAATCACTGATGCTGGAAGTGATATTGTTTAACATGATCTCCGGAAAATGAAAAGTACTGCTGAGTATGCCTGGTTTCACCTCATCGGTGATCCTGGCACGTATATCCGCTTTTCCCCGGGCCGATTCCACACATACCATATCGCCGTCACTGATGAAGTGCCTGGCCGCATCTTCTGCATTGATGAGTAATATGTCTTCTGTAATGAGCTGTGCATTGCGGGTGCGCCTCGTCATGGCACCACAGTTATAATGTTCCAGTTCACGGTTGGTAGTGATGATATATGGATATTCCTTTCCGTGCTGTATAATCTCTTCAGATTCCCTGAAATCATTGTATATGAATTTCCCCTTCCCCCGTGTAAAGGTCTCTGTGTGCAGTATGTCGGTATCCGTTCCATCTGCCCGAACCGGCCATTGCTTACCATTGATGTCCAGTTCCTCCCATTTTACGCCTGCAAAAAAGGGTACCACCTGGGAGATCTCCTGCAACAGGGTCTCGGGGTCATAATCCGGCTGCGCATATCCCATATGGTTCATCATGTCTACAATGATCTGGCCATCGCATTTGGTTCCAGCTATGGCATCTACTACCTTATTTACCCGTTGTATCCTGCGCTCCCCATTGGTGAAAGTGCCACTCTTCTCCAGGAATGAGGCGCCAGGGAGTATTACGGTGGCCAGTTTCGCGGTCTCGGTCATGAACAGTTCCTGTACCACAAAGAGTTCCAGTTTCTTCAGGGCAGCCAGCACATGATGGGTATTGGGATCCGTCTGTGCCATATCCTCGCCGATCACCCAGATAGCTTTCAGTTTATTGTTTAACGCTGCCTCATACATCTGGGGTATCTTATATCCTGTGTGTAGGGGCAGCTTAGCATGATAGAATTCCTCGTACATCTTATGTATTTCGGGGTTCGTCACATCCAGGTAACCTGCTCCCTGGTAGGGCTGGCAGCCCATGTCTGCCGCACCCTGTACATTGTTCTGCCCGCGTAGCGGGTTCACACCAACGCCACGCCTCCCGATATTACCGGTAATCATGGCCAGGTCGGCAATAAGCATAACCGTATAGGTTCCCTGTGTATGTTCGGTAACCCCTAAACCATGAAATGACATGGCATTGGGCGCACTGGCATAGGCGATGGCCGCATCCCTGACCAGTTTGCGATCCACCCCCGTGATCTTTTCCAGTTCATTCATATCCAGTTTCAATATGTTCTCCCTGAATGCTTCATATCCTTCGGTACGGGCAGCGATGAAGTCTTTATCTTCCCTGCATTCCTGTATGATATAATACAGCATCATATTCAGCAGGGCTACATTCGTACCAGGCCTGAGCTGAAGATGGAATTGGGCATATTTTACGAGCTCGGTCTTGCGGGGATCAATGATGATGAGTGTTTTGCCCTTC
>JANYAL010000341.1 GCA_025361325.1 Bacteroidota bacterium | reverse complement strand
CAGGGGCTATCTTCCAGGTGAACAGGTACAGGGGAAGGTTCCAGGGTGATATACAGCCTACTATGCCTACAGGCTGGCGCAGTGTATAATTCACGCCTTTGTCCTCCATAGGGTGACACTCATTGGCAGCATGCATAACCGAAGTGGCAAAAAAACGAAAATTGGAGGATGCACGGGGTATGTCCATTTGTTTACTCAGCCACAAAGGCTTTCCGGTGTCGGTGGTCTCCGTATGCGCTAATGTATCTGCATGTTCATCGATCAGTTCAGCGATCCTGTTCAGGAGTATGAATCTTTTTTCAGCAGGCATCCTACTCCATTCCGGAAAAGCTTTTTTTGCAGCCTTTACTGCCTGTTCAACATCCTTTGTAGTGCTGTCGGGGATCTGCCCATACACAATGTTTATGGCCGGATCGATATTGTCTATGAAGTTGGCGTTTTGGGGGGGAATGAAACTGCCTCCTATAAAATTTTCCAGGTGATAGGGGATGGTGAGATTCATGCTTAAAGATAAATAAATTTTGGGCTATGTACGGAAAGGAGAAAAAGAGAAATACAGCAAGCATGTATACGGTTCAAACCATCATATAATAAGCCCGCAAACGGTGAACCGGCCAGCGGTAAGCTTAAACAATATGAACTGATACGGGTAAAGAGCAGGGCTATGAAAAAATAATTAACTTACAAGCTTAAATCATTTGCTATGGCTGTAATGGCTCCCTTCAACCTGAAAAAATGGATCGATGATCACCGCGATCTGCTGAAACCGCCTGTGGGCAACCATTGCCTCTACAAGGATGCAGAGAATTTCATTGTGATGGTAGTGGGTGGACCCAATGCCCGCAAGGATTATCATTACAATGAGAGCGAAGAACTCTATTACCAGGTGGAAGGCGATATCACCCTGAAGATCATAGACGGGGGGGTGCCGCAAGATATACCTATCCGGGAAGGCGATTTGTTCCTGTTGCCGCCTAAAACACCACACTCCCCCCAGCGCGGGCCAAATACAGTAGGACTGGTAATAGAAAAGATACGGGAAACGGAGGAAGACGGTTTCTTATGGTACTGCGAGCATTGCGGTAATAAATTATACGAGGAATATAAAGTGATCACCGATATCGTTGCCCAGCTGCCGCCCGTTATGGAAGCTTTCTATAATGATACGCATAAGCGTACCTGCAGCAAATGCGGGGCGGTGATGAGCCCCCCGGTCAGGAAGGGTTAATCATTTGTAGTTTGTGGTTTGTAGTTTGTGGTTAAACTACCAACTGCGAACCATGGACCACCAACTTTGAACATGAAGATCGACATCCACACCCACATCATGCCGGGCACAATGCCCAACTGGACAAAGAAATTCGGCTATGGTGAATTCATACACCTGGAACACCGTAACTGCAGGGCCTGCATGATGAAGGGCGACAGGGTTTTCCGGGAAGTAGAGAACAATTGTTTCGATGCAGGGGAAAGACTGAAAGAGATGGATGCCACGGAGGTTACTATACAGGTCCTTTCCACCATACCGGTCCTGTTCAATTATTGGGCAAAAGCTGCTGACGGACTGGAAACCTCACGTTTCTTCAACGATCATATAGCCGAAACCGTTATTGGGCAGCCGGCCCGATTCATAGGCCTGGGTACCGTACCCTTGCAGGATGTGGACCTGGCCATCCGCGAAATGCAGCGCTGCGTGCAGGAACTGAAGATGCCCGGACTGGAGATCGGCAGCAATATCAATGGCCTCAACCTGAACGAAAGCAGGTTTTTCCCTTTTTACGCCGCAGCGGAAGAACTGGGCTGTGCCCTGTTTGTACACCCCTGGAACATGATGGGCGAAGCAGAGATGGAGCGTTACTGGCTGCCCTGGCTGGTGGGCATGCCGGCTGAGACCACCCGGGCCATCTGCTCCATGATATTCGGCGGTGTCTTTGCCCATTTCCCGAAACTCAGGGTGGCTTTTGCCCACGGGGGCGGTTCTTTCCCCATCACCATGGGCCGCATAAAACATGGTTTCAACGTAAGGCCAGACCTGGTGGCCATTGACAACAATACCGATCCTGCCAGTTATATTGGTAAATTCTGGATCGACAGCCTGGTTCATGATGAGAAAGCAATGCAGTTCATTACCGAAATGTTGGGCGAGGATTCCATCTGCCTGGGGTCTGATTATCCTTTTCCACTGGGAGAACACCACCCCGGGAAACTGATAGAAGGAATGCAATTCAGTCCAATGACCCGTGAAAAATTCTTAGCCGGTAACGCAATGAACTGGCTGCAAATGAATTAGTCTGTCTTTTCGGAATCCGCTTTATAATTCAATTTAAAATCTTCAGTACTCAATCTTCCGTATTAAAGGATGGGCTAACCAGGTAGCCTGGATGGGATTTACATGAACTCTTTCCTACCTTTTCTCTATCTCTTGGAGCCAAATCCCCTATGAAGACATAGAGTAGTCATAGGGAAAACCTATGGAAGACCTAAAGGAATACGCTTGGTCATTGTACGGCATTATTGGTACAATAAATTGATAATGAGAAAGTTAAGTAGATTTTGGTCTATCCCGTCAGCCTGCGGCCTTTTCAGCATCAGTATTTTCTATGCTTTGATCCGGGATGATCTTGCTTTCGGCGGTCGCCGTTACCAGGCTGATCTCTTCGGTTTCAGAAATATCCTGATCAGGTTTTGCAGCAGCCAGTCCTGCCTCATGCATGTTGGTGGCCTGTACAAGTTCCTCCATCAGTACTTCTGAGATCTTGGGAAGGTCTTCTGAACTGTTGATACCAAAATAATCCATGAAAGAGCGGGATGTGGAATAAATGAGTGGTTTACCAACCGCATCCTCATTTCGGCCGGATATAACGACAAGGTCCTTTTCCAGCAGCTTTTGAACGGCATAATCGCAGTTCACACCGCGGATGGCCTCCATCTCACTTTTGGTGATGGGTTGTTTGTAGGCGATGATGGCAAGTGTTTCCAGCGCAGCGGTGGAAAGGCGTTTAATGAATTTATCACCGTTGAGCTGGGCCACAGTTTTATGGTATTCCTTTTTGGTAAGGAACTGCCAGCCACCCCCTGTTTCAACCAGTTCAAAGGCATAGAATTCCGAATGATACTTTTCTGCTATGGCTTCGATGGCAGCCTGCACCTGGTCGGCGGTTGCCTGGTCTTCGATAAAAGCCAGTGCACTGTTCAGCAGCTCCACCAGTTCGTACCTGTTCAGTGGTTTATCGCTGGCAAAGATCAGTGCCTCTACATGTGGAATGATATGCGAAAGTTCCATTTTCTTGTTTGTAGTTTGCGGTTTGGGGTTTGTGGTTGAGAAATTTGTTACCGTATTGAAACGATGAGAAGTATTCATGGCAAGAATACATTTCTGATCAAACCAATATGCTGCAGTTAACTGTACACTACAAACCACAAACTATTTAACCTTGTAATGCGGCTGCCCCGCTTACGATTTCTGTCAGTTCTGTTGTGATGGCCGCCTGCCTGGCCCGGTTATAGCTGATCTTCAATGACTTCAATAATTCATTGGCGTTATCACTGGCCTTGTCCATCGCGGTCATACGGGCACCGTGTTCGCTGGCATTGGCATCCAGGGTTGCCTTGAAGAGCTGCGTGTTCAATATCTTCGGCATCAGCTCGGCGATCAGCACGTCTTTTCCCGGTTCAAATATGAAATCTGCATTATTTTGTCCGGCTTTTTTTTCCACTTTCTGAACGGGCAGGAACTGTTCGGTTGTGAATCGCTGTGTGCCAGCGTTCTTAAATTCACTGTATATCAGTTCCACAGCATCGATCTCTTTACTGGAAAAAGCATCCATAATATATTTTGAAGCTGCTTGCACGTTTTCAAAACTCAGGCTGTTGAAGATATCCCAGTATTTGTCTACCACCCGGAAACCATTCTTGGTAAAATGCTCATATCCCTTTTTGCCGATGGGCAGGATCTGCACCCCGCCTTTGGCGAGTTGTGAGGGGTATTTTTCGTGGATCACCTGTTTGGCGAGCTTGATGAGGTTGCTGTTGTATCCGCCACACAGGCCCCTATCGCTTGTTACTACGATGATCATCACCTGCTGTATGGGCCTTTCCGTGGCCAGGGCCAGGTTAACATTGCCCTCGTTATTGCTGACGATATTGCTGAGTACTTCAGACAGTTTCCGGGCATAAGGCCTCATTTGTGTGATGGCATCCTGCGCACGGCGAAGCTTTGCAGCACTCACCATTTTCATGGCTTTGGTGATCTGTTGGGTACTTTGAACGCTTTTGATCCGGTTACGGACCTCTTTTAATGCACCACTCATATGGAGTTACTCGGTTGATGTAAAAAATACTGCCGGGGGCAGCTTTTCGGGGGGCAAAGGTAATAAAAAAGCAAATGTGGTGAGAGGGAAACTTTTGTTCCGGTTGGTAGGGTTGTTGGGGTTGAAAGCGTAGATAAATTGAATAAGGTTCAAAAGGTTTATAAGCCCTTCTTTCATCAACTTCATCAACCCGGTCAACTTACTCTACTGCCCCCCTAAAACCTCCCCGGAGGGCCACCCATCCCCCTGAAACCGGGTCCCTGCTGCGCTCCCCCGGCGAATTTCTGCAACCGGTATGTAAATGTGGCCATGAAGTAACGGGTGAGGCGGTTGGTACGCGAATCTGTTATGTAATTGGCACTTACAGTCCTGCTGATGTTCGTGTTCTGTTTGAACAGGTCATACGCGGCGATCTTCAGAATGCCGTTCTTCTTTTTGAATAATTGCTGTTCCAGCGAGGCATTCAGGATGGCCAGGTTCTGGCTAACACTGCTTGCCAGCCCTGTGTTGATGGTATAATCAAAATCGTACTTGAGGATGAGGGTCTTGGTGATGTCCAGATTGATATTGCTGCTCAGTGTCCAGGCATTGCTGGATGAATTCACGAAGGCTGAACTGCCTGTCTTGCCCGCAGCATTTGAATATTTTACGTCATTCAGGCTGTAGCTCACCCCGGTGCCCAGCTCCAGCCATTCCTTGTAATTGAACTCAAAATTGAATCCCTGTGTTACCACCCAGTTCTTACCGATTACTTTGGTGAGGGCCAGGTTCTGTGACAGGGTATTGCCCGAAACTATGATACTGTCGGTCAGGTTCACATTATGGTTGTAATTGAGACTGCCGGAAAAGTTGATGACGTATTTCCTGTTCTTATAGGGTTTGGAGAAAGCATAGAAGCCGAGTACATTATAATATCCATTCACATTCTCCGGGATGGAGATGGAAGCGCCGTTATTGCCAAGCCGGGCCGACTTGTTCACGATCTGGTTGTTGATGGCACTGATGGTTAGGTTGGTGAAGAGTACTTTGCCTGAAATGATGTTGAAATTATTGTACATGAAATTCATATTGTGAGTAATAGCAGGCTTCAGGTCGGGGTTACCGGCCGTTACACTTTGCGGATTACTGTAATCCTGCACGGGCTGTAACTGGCTGAACGTAGGTTGTGTTGCGTTCCCGCTGTAACTGAAGTTGAGCGACTTGGTCCTGCTGAAATTATAAACCATCCTGGCAATGGGAAAAATATTTACCCTGGAAATGGTATTATATGAACTGTCTTTGGTGAGCGACTTTCCCTGCAGGTCAACCGGCTGCAGGCTGATACCCAGGGTATAATTATATTTCTTCATGGTTGTACGCAGCGAGATACCCATGCGGTTGCTATAATAATTATTCTCATAATCATTGCTCAGCAGGTTATTCAGTGACTTTGACTGTGTGAGTGAATCCACGTTGTAGGTCTTCTTGTTGTTGCGTGCATAGTTGAGGTTATGCGAAAGTGTAAAATCGAGCGAACGGTATTTTGACAAAGGCTCTGAATACGTGAAGCGCACACCATAATTGTGATTGTTATTGGCCTGGTCCAGGTATTGAAAAGTGTTCCTGGGCCCCGCAAAGGGCGGAAGGTACTGGTAATTCAGGTTGCTGACGTCCTGGGTGGAATTGCTCTCTGAATTTCCGAGGCTCACACTGGCGGATAAATTGCGTCCGTGTTTCCTGAACTTATGGTTGTACAGGATGGTTGCCGAAATATTGGGAGCGTTCGAATTCGTTACATTCTTATTGTTCCCATCACTGGTCTTGGTGCCATCCGGCAGGTTATAATTGAACAGGGTTTTGTTATTGGCATCACTTCCGCTGAAATTGTAACTGGGGCTCACTTTCAGGTAGTTGAATGAATCGGCCTGGTATTCCAGGTTGAATGTAAAGCGGTGCGAATCGGCAATGGTAAGTGCATCCTGGTCCTGGTTATTGATATAACTGTTAGACACATAAAAACTTTGTGTGGATGTGCTCTGCAACTGGCTGGTATTTTTGTGCGTATAAGAATAGCTGCCATATACACTGATCTTTTTGCCCCATTGGTCGCGATAATTGGTACCTACGGCATTGGTGGTGGAGACCCCACTGTTATTACCAGTTCCGAACAGGGCGGTGTTACCACCCTGTACCATACTGCTCATCGCACTCGCCCCGCCCATATCGTTCATCGCGCTCATGCCTGTGCGGATCATACTGGTGGCTCCCCGGTTACCACCGCCGCCGAAGTTGAAGAGCGAGGTATTGGTGTTGTTGCTGTTGCCTACCAGGGAGATCTGCTGGTTGTTGTTGAAATAATTTCCGTTGAAGGAAGCCTGGTACCGGTCATCTGTACCTGCACCTGCAGTGGCCCTGCCGAAAAAGCCATGGTTCTTGTCTTTTTTGATCTGAATGTTCAGTACTTTATCGGGGTCACCATCCTTGATGCCCGATACGGTGGCCTGGTCTCCGTAATCGTCTATGACCTGTATCTTGTCAACAATATTGGCTGGTAATTCGCGGGTGGCTGTCTTCACATCACCACCGAAGAAATCCTTCCCGTTCACCTTCACCCGGCTCACTGATTTACCCTGGGCGGTAACATTGCCGTCCTTGTCTACCTGTACGCCGGGTAGTTTTTTCAGCAGGTCCTCCACTACAGCGTTGTCTTTCACTTTAAAGGATGCTGCATTGTATTCAACAGTGTCTTCCTTGATCACCACAGCAGCGGCCTGCACCACCACTTCATCCAGTAATAATCCCCGGTAAGCCATTACCACATTTCCGATATCAATTGTTTTTTCGGGTTTATTTACCGGAACATATTTTGCCTGGGGCAGGTATCCCAGGTTATGAAAGGTAAGGGAGAAGGCGCTGGAAGGTACCTGGTCAAAACGGAATGCTCCTTTTTCATCCGAGAAGGTATAAGCAGTGTCGGTGGACTTAGATTTTACTACAAGGCCAATAACGGCTTTGTCGATCGGCTTCCGGGAAGCAGAATCCATTAAGGTTCCTTTGACCTGTGCAATGGCTGCAGGGCCAAGGCAAATAACAAGGATGGCCAGTATATATTTTCTCATAAACAGATGTTGGTATACGAATTAGTTCGTGTAAAAATAACCTTACCTGAATATATAAGACGACTTTTTTCTTCATCTACATTGTTTTTTGGATTAAATTAACATTTCTAAATAAAGGTTTGATTGGATGGATGATTGATTTTGGCCAGAAAAAAATACATATGCAACTTTATCTTTCAGATGTACCCGCTTTGACATGGTTCGAGGAACATGGCAGGAATGTTTTAATCCTCAGTGTGTTCGCGTTAATGGCCCTTACGGCCATCCTGGGCATTTTTTTATGGAGGCGGAAACGAAATAGCAGGAAACCATGATACCCTTTTATTTACTGGACGCAGGAGGCCTCGGAATTGTTTTTGGGGCCGTCGTTATATTTATCATAATAGCCCTCATCGCATTGATTGTGATGATCATTTATTTCATACGTAGTGGAAAGAAGAAGAAACAACAAAATGACCACAGGAGCTGATGCCCATATATTTTTATTTTCTACTGACCCTGCTGATTGAATTACCACTGGTTTGGTGGTTTTTCAGGGATCGGGGTAAGGAGGCCTTGTTGATCGGTTTTTTGCTTAATCTTTTTACCTGGCCGCTCTTGCATGTGTTTATTTATTTGACCCGGCTACCTGTTAATGTCCTGGAAGCGGGTGTAGCTGTAACAGAAGCAATCGGCTACCGTATATTTATGGGATGCAGCTGGAAGAAGGCTTTTGCCGTTTCATTCCTGGCAAACGGAATCAGTTATGGGATCGGGGTATTGATAAACAATTATTTATGAGCAACAACACGCAGCATACAATTGTTGCTAAACCGCTTCATACCCAACAGCCCTTGCTTTGGGGATTGCTGCACGGTCTCAATGACCTCACCGCAGGATTCATGTTGGCGCATTTTACGTATACTGCCGGTCATTCCAACAGTATCCTGTATGTTGTGATTTATTCCATCATTGGTTTTGGGGGACAGTTGCCCCTTGGCTTCTGGGTAGACTATAAAAAAAAACTGGCACCTTTTGCAAATGCATCCCTCCTCCTTCTGCCGCTTGCCATTTGTTTGTATCTGATCAGCCCGGAGGCGGGCATTGTAGTCTCGGGGATAGCATCAGCGTTTGTTCATGTAACTGGCGGCGCCATCTGCCTGCTCACTGAGTCAGGTAATAAAGACCGTACCAGGAAGGCCGGCCTGCTGGGCGTATTTACAGCTCCCGGTGTATTGGGTCTCACTCTTGGAGGAGTTTTGGGGCAATACTCATCCTTGCTGCTACTGCCAGTAGTTATTATGACATTACTCGTGGGTTGGAGAATAGTAAGATCGGGAATGCCCGGATACCGGTATCAGGGGGGGGGAGTGTCTGAACTTGATTCGCACGACTGGATCATGCTTGGTATCCTGCTGATCATGTGTTTTCGTTCATTTATTTTCGACGTGATCAGCCATATATCCAATGATTTTGAACAGGGTGCCCTGATCATTGGTTTAAGTGCATTTGGCGGTAAGATCATCGGTGGGTTTATTGCGGACCGGGTTGGCTGGAAAAGATTCGTTTATATCACTTTGCCCCTTGCCTTATTACTGTTTCAATTCGGCAGAGATAATATATATGCAATGGGTTTTGGCATTGCCTGCCTGCAAAGTTCGGTTCCTGTAACACTGATGCTGATGGGGCGCAGTATACCCTTGTATCCTGCAACGGCTGCTGCTATGAGCCTGGGAACTTCTATAGCATTGGCCGGGCTTCCGCTTTATATGATGAATGCCGGCAGCTATGTACTGGGTGCCTTTGGTAATGGAAGCATTACCGGGTTGCTCTATGCTGTTTTGTTCATATGCTGGGTGCTTGCTGACCGGTTCCTTTTTAAAAAGCAGTTTTTCCCCAGTCCTGGTTCTTAATGAGCCTTAATTTGTCAGCAAATGGCTATGTGTTTTCAACAAAAAATGTAGTCATCGACGTACCGGTACATCTAAACACAGAGGCATCATACCCCAAACATTTCCTACCTTTGTTGACCCGTTAAGCAGGGCAGTTACTGTCATTTTGGCTTCAGGCATATTTAAGCACCATATTTGACAAGGAACTGATCATTACATTAATTATCAATACCCAACAAAGCAGCATATTATGATTGGAGCCATATCAAAACTTTTTGGAGGCAACAAGAGCGAAAAGGATGTAAAGAAGATCACCCCGCAGGTAGCACTGATCAACGGGTTCTTTGCGCAATATCAGTCATTAACCAATGATGCACTGCGGAACAAGACCCTGGAATTCAAACAACGCATCAGTGATTATCTCGCTGACATTGACCGGCAGATAGCCGATAAGAAACAAGCAGCTGAAGATCTTCCCCTGGAAGAGATCAACAAACGGGATGTCATCTATAAGGAAATCGATGCATTAAAGAAAGACAGGGATACAGAACTGGAAAAAATACTGCTGGAAATTTTACCCGAGGCCTTTGCTGTGGTAAAGGAAGCCAGCCGGCGCTTTAAAGACAACGCTACCCTGGAATGCACTGCCAATGATCTGGACAAGGCACTGGCGGTTAAAAAGGACAATGTGATCATCCAGGGTGATAAAGCAATTTATAAGAACACCTGGACTGCAGCCGGGGGAACTGTTACCTGGAATATGGTACACTACGATGTACAGCTAATCGGTGGTGCCGTACTTCATTCCGGTAAGATCGCTGAAATGGCAACCGGCGAAGGAAAGACACTTGTGAGTACACTCCCGGCATACCTGAATGCCTTATCCGGACAGGGCGTTCATATTGTTACCGTAAATGATTACCTGGCCCGGAGGGATAGTGAATGGAATGGCCCGATATTCGAATTCCTGGGCCTTCGGGTGGATTGTATCGATAAGCACGAACCCAATGGAGATGCCCGCCGCAATGCCTACAATGCTGATATAGTATACGGCACCAATAATGAATTCGGTTTCGATTACCTGCGCGATAATATGGTGCATTCGCCCGATGAGATGGTGCAGCGTAAACACCATTTTGCCATGGTGGATGAGGTGGACAGTGTGCTGATCGATGATGCCCGAACCCCGCTGATCATCAGCGGACCAGTAGGCCACAGCGATAATACCCAGCAATTCTTTGACCTCAGGCCCAGGATCGAGAAATTAGTAGAAGCACAGAAGAAAGCCGTAAACCAGTTCCTGATAGATGCCAAGAAGAAGATCGCCGAAGGCAATGATGATCCCAAGGATGGGGGACTTGCACTCATGCGTGCACACCGGGGTCTGCCCAAAAACGGCGCCCTGATCAAATTCCTGAGTGAGCCGGGCATCAGGGTAAAACTGCAGAAGAGTGAGAACTATTACCTGGCCGATCAGCAGAAAGAAATGCCCAAGGTGGATGCAGGGCTGTATTTCAATATTGACGAAAAGAACAACCAGGTTGACCTTACCGACCAGGGCATACAACTGATCACCAAAAGTGGAGAGGACCCTGAATTCTTCATCATACCCGATATTGCAACCAAACTTGCTGATATAGAAAAGAGCAGTCTCGGTGCCGATGAAAAACTGCATAAAAAGGAAAGTCTGCTAAACGACTACTCCTTAAAGGCAGACCGGATACATACCGTTCAGCAATTGCTGAAAGCGTATACCTTGTTTGATAAGGATGTGGAGTATGTGGTACTGGATGGCGCGGTAAAGATTGTGGATGAACAGACGGGCCGTATCCTGGAAGGAAGAAGGTATTCCGACGGATTGCACCAGGCCATCGAAGCCAAGGAAAATGTGAAGATTGAAGCATCCACCCAAACCTATGCCACCGTAACCCTCCAGAATTATTTCAGGATGTACCATAAGCTGGCCGGTATGACAGGTACTGCAGAAACGGAAGCCGCAGAATTCTGGAGCATATATAAACTTGATGTGGTGACCATACCCACCAATGTTAAGATGATACGTAAGGACGAGCAGGACCTTGTTTTCAAGACCAAGCGTGAAAAATATAAAGCAGTCATTGACCAGATCGAAAAATTACGTGTAGGTGGCAGGCCTTCACTGGTAGGTACTACTTCGGTGGAAGTAAGTGAATTACTTTCGAGAATGCTGAAACAAAAGAACATTCCGCATAATGTGCTGAACGCAAAACAGCATGCCAGGGAAGCGCAGGTGGTTGCCGAAGCCGGTTTAGCTGGTGCAGTAACCATTGCCACCAATATGGCTGGTCGGGGTACGGATATCAAACTGGGTACCGGCGTTAAAGAAGCCGGTGGATTGGCCATCATAGGCACCGAAAGGCATGAGAGCCGTAGGGTAGACAGGCAGTTGCGCGGACGTGCCGGACGCCAGGGAGATCCCGGAAGTACCAGCTTTTTCGTTTCATTGGAAGATGACCTGATGCGCATGTTCGGCAGTGAAAGAATAGCCGGGCTCATGGACAGAATGGGATACAAGGAAGGAGAAGTGATCCAGCACAGCATGATCACCAAGTCCATCGAAAGGGCCCAAAAGAAAGTTGAGGAGAACAATTTCGGCATACGTAAACGCCTGCTTGAATATGATGACGTCATGAACAAGCAGCGTAACGTGGTGTACAATAAACGCAACCATGCTTTATTCGGAGAACGCCTTGCACTTGATCTGGACAATGCCTTTTATGCCGTGTGTGACAGCCTGGTGAACTCTTTCCGCGAAGGCAATGATCATGAAGGGTTCAAACTGGCAGCCATTGTTAATTTTGGTTTCGAAACCTCCATCTCTGCAGAAGAGCTGGATAAGGATGATATAAATGTACTGGCTGAACGGTTATACACCGAGGCGATCAAACAATACAGGATCAAAACGGATGCGATGGTAAGGCAAACCCTCCCCGTGATCAAGAATATCCGAAAGGAGCAGGGCAATCATATAGAGAATGTAGCCGTGCCGTTTACGGATGGAAAGAAAGCCATTCAGGCACTTGCCAACCTTAACAAGTACATGGCCTCCGATGGCAGGGAATTGAATGATGCTTTGGAAAGAAATATTACCCTTGCTTTGATAGATGATGCCTGGAAGGAGCATCTGAGAGCGATGGACGACCTGCGGCACAGTGTTCAAACCGCAGGATATGAACAGAAAGATCCGCTCGTGATCTATAAGATAGAGGCCTTTGCGGCATTCAAGCAAATGGACGACAATGTGAACAAGGATATCGTAAGCTTCTTATGTCATGCACAGATTCCTGTAGAACAGAGCAGTTCAGGTCAGATACGTGAAGGAAGGGAACGAAAAACAGATTTGAGCAAGCTGCGCCAGCGCAAGGAAGAATATGCAACATCCTCCACGGGTGGACAGGAATATGTTGGCCAGGATGAATATAACGATCCCTCAGAACCCATCAAACAGGAACCCATCCGGGTAGAAAAAGCACCCGGTAGAAATGATCCCTGTCCCTGCGGCAGCGGCAAGAAATACAAGCATTGTCATGGGAAGGAGGGGTAAAGACACTGGATGCCGAATGCTGGGTACCGGATAAAATGCATACTCTCCAATCCTTATGCCTTTTCAATTGGGCCATATATCATATTCAGTTTCCGGCATCCCATTAATGTAGCTCTATCGTCTCCACGTCCGGAATATCTCCAGGATATCATTATCGATATATACACTGTCCGTACCATTTATTTCAACTACTGAATATTCAGGTATCCTGTTTAAGAGGATCCGGAACCTGTTCTTATTCAGAAAACTTACATTCAGTGCCAGTTCAAGGGTAAACTTTTTTATCTCACCTTTCTTTTCTTCATTCAGGGTATAACCTGCTCTATACGTGTGTTTTACCAGAAAATAGATGGCATAGGCAAAACCGATAAGTACTCCAATGACCAGGTTGGTGTATTATAGCTTACATCATAACTCCTAAGGTACTTGCTCG
>JANYAL010000317.1 GCA_025361325.1 Bacteroidota bacterium | reverse complement strand
CTCATTTCAAAAATGATGAAGAGACCCTGCAAAATAATGGGTCCATTTTTCAAATAAGAGCGGTCTGACTGGCTATAGCAAAGATTCAAATAGCCAAACAGGCCGCTCCCATGATCATAGGTTATTGATCCGGTTCAATCTTTTATGTTTAATGGAACAATCAGTTTAACACTGAAGTTCTTTCCCATATTGAATACACCTGTTCTGCCCGTAACATTATTCATATCGGTATATTTCAGCCGGCTCATGTTGCTTTGGTAAGACTGGTCGCCAAGGTTTGTACCGGAAACATAAATGGAAAATAAGGTCCTGTCATGCGAACAGATATCACCCCCCAACCCGGCTTGTATCAGGGTGTAACCAGGCGTTATGGTTTCATTGCCGTATTTATAGTAGATCCTCTTCTGTTCCATGTAATAATCCAGTCCGAATTTAATGTATCCATTCTTTAGCCATTTTTGGTTATTGAAGACATATTTTAATTCAGTCTTGTATTTGCCCGGTGGTGTAAAAGGCAGGTACCTGGTAGAATCAGGCTGGTTCTTCTGCACAGCGTTCACGAAGCAGAAACTGTTGTCGAAATGCAGTCCTTTGATGGACTGTGGATGTATGTTGAGCATGATCTCCAGGCCGGAGAGCATGGCATTTCCCTGTACATATTTGAATGCAGGGCCCGGTGCCAGTGCCAGTGCCGGATCTTCCCGGATGGAATCTCCGCCAAACACACTTTCCAGTTTTTCCGCAAAGATGTAATTGTTGATCTGGTTTACAAATCCAGTCAGTTCAGCCGACACATCTTTAGAAGCTACACCCATGGTGCCGTCAAATTGCAGGCTGTTCTCTGTTTTCAGATTATGGTCGCCGATCTCATAAAATGGGGTGCCGTCATGAATGCCGTTAGCACCACTCTCTGCGGCAGTTGGGGCCCGGTAACCCCGTGAAAGGTTGGCCTTGGCGTAGATTGCATCCGTGAATTCATACGTTGCCCCGATGCTTCCGGAAAACCCGGAGAAATTTGAAGTATAGGCAGTGAAGTCTGCAATAGCACCATTACCCGGGCCGGGTAAACGTATACCCGATGAATCTACCCACAGATCCTTTCCCTTTAATACCCTTGTGTCAAATCGCAATCCCCCGCTTACCGACCATTTTCCGAACATCTTCTTGGCCAGGGCAAAAGCCCCTATGTCGAATATGGAGTATTCAGGTATCACGAATGCAGTGCCTTTATTGGAGGAATGCTGCGCCATACCGTTTATGCCCGCAGAAAGTTCCAAATGATTTTTTTCGCGGAAGATATACCGGGCATCGTAGTTAAATGTATTCAGAAAGAAATAATTGTTATAGTAGTCTCCCTGGTTCAGGTCATTGGCTTCCTGTCTGTGGTTCTGCTGGAAACCCAGCCGGAGGGCAAGTCTGCCGTTACCTAATTCAAAGTTGTTGTCCAGTACCGCTTTATAATGCCTGACATGCTGGTGTATAACGGGAAAATTATTATATTTTCTGAACCCGTATGCCGGGGCAATATCCAGGCTGTCTGCAGGACCGGCTACCAGGAAATGCTGCAGAAATTGACCGGTTGCACTATCTCTTCTGCCTTCAATGATACCCATTTTAAGGTCGAAGGAAGAAAGTGTAAGATTGGAATAGCCCCATTTCCTGTTAATGCCAATCAGGGCCTTGAAGTTGCTTTCGGAATAAGCGGAATTGGCCACATACCCATCGTATTTATTCTGATAATCATGCGCCATTTTATTGCTGTACCGCAGGTCCCATATAAAACCATTCTGGTTACCTGCCAGGTTGAATGACTCTGCAAACAGTCCGTTGTTCGATTGGTAATTTGCAAGTATATTTCCTTTAATCTGCCCTTCAGGCAAAGGCGGCGCCGCCAGCATATTGATCACCCCGGCCATGGCATCCGAACCATAGCTTAAACTGGCCGGACCCTTCATGATCTCCACCTTATTCACTGAGAATTCATCGATCTCTTCCCCGAACTCGTCGAACCACTGTTGACCTTCCTGACGTACCCCATCATTTACGGTAACCACCCGGTTATACCCCAGGCCGCGTATAAAGGGTTTCGAGATATTAGGACCAAGCGTCATCTGCGATACCCCCGGTGTGCCGGAGATGGCGTCGATGATATTGGTGGAACTGCTCTCCAGCATTTCCTTATTGGTTACTATACTTACGGGTATGGGGTTGCTTTGTTGTTCGGTAGCCGATGAAACACCCGTAACGATCACTTCACGCAGTTCCACGGCAGATGGAGATAGGTTGAAATCTGCAATAGCGGACTCTCTGGTGTTTATTTCCCTTGTCTGTGATGCATAACCAACCAGGCTGGCCACTGCAAGAAAGGTTCCGCGGGGAAGGTTCTTGATGACATACTTTCCGTCGGCACCAGTGATGGCGCCGGATTTCAGGTCAGGTATATATACCGTTGCTCCCGCCACCGGGGCTCGGGTTATTTTATCTGTTATTTTCCCGCTAAGCACTTCTTGCGAAAAGGCAGGGCTGCATGCCAATGAAAACAGAATGATATATATGAATAGATAAGTTCTTTTCATGACAATTTGTTGAATTGAGTTATAAAATGAATGATGTACTGAATCGCCAATGGGATTCAGTGATAAGAGCGAAAATGCCTACACGGATTCGGGAGGGGGGGAAGTAACGGTGGAGAGATGTGATTGAAAGGAGGTACAGGGCACCGACCATTCATCCTCCCTGGTCTCCGTCAATGAAAGATCCTGGTTGAATGATTGGTTTATATAATCCAGTGTCAGCAATTTGATCAACTGGGTGGCAGCGCCTTTGGAGCCGGGTGTGTTGGTATTGACATATCCCTTTATATGCTCTATGATTCTT
>JANYAL010000312.1 GCA_025361325.1 Bacteroidota bacterium | reverse complement strand
ATCATTTCGAGATTGAAAGAAGTGTAAATGGTACTGATTTCAGGCAAATCGGCCGCATGGAGGCGGTAGGTGCCGGGAATGACAACAATTCATATACTTATTCAGATATCACTGCTGAAAAAGGTTCTAATTTCTACCGGTTAGTAATGATCGATAATGAAGGTAATTTCACGACCAGTAAAGCCATTACAGTAAGCATGGATGTAAGGGGCATCAGCGTGCTGGTAGTATATCCGAACCCTTTCAGCAAAAGGGTTGTGGTAAGGATACGTAGCGAAAAGAATACCGAGCATGCCATAATACATATCATTAATAATGATGGTGTGATATTAAGAACTCAGGAGGCTGAGATATTCAAAGGAGACAATAATATCACCGTCAAAGATGTGAATGAATTGCCTGGAGGTGTTTATTTTCTTGAGGTCCTCGCCGAGAACAGGAGTATGAAGACCAAGCTGATGAAACAGTAAATTCGATTATCTCTGAACAGTCCTAAATTAGGTTGACAAGCTTAAAATAGTCCCGGTTGCCCCAGGTAGCCGGGCTTTATTTTATAATATACCTTAACTGGTAAATTGTTCTAAGATTGCTGCAATGGTCTTGCCTTCCGGGTAATATCCGGCCAGTTTATTGATTACCCCCTCTATAAGTGCATCTGGGCAGCTGGCACCACCCGTGATCAGGATACGCACAGGTGATACTGTAGGGAGAAAACCAACTGTGTTTATTTCTTCCGCACGGTGAATATCATAATGCCTGATCTCCAGCGCAGAAATAATCTTGTTCTCGTCGTTGATGAAATAGGTGGGCAGCCTATGTTCGCACAATTCAACCAGGTGAGAGGTATTACTGCTGTTGTAACCTCCCACCACAATGGCCAGATCGGCTTCCGTTTCCAGCAAACCATATAGGGCAGATTGATTGTCATTGGTGGCATAGCACAGGGTATCTCTTGTATCTGCAAAATACCTTTCTAAGGTTTTCTCATTTGCCCCATATTTTTTTATCATCACTTTTTTCAGGAAGTCAGCAATGGCCTGTGTGTCCGCTGCCAGCATGGTGGTCTGATTCACCACTCCAATATGCTGAAGATCTTTTTCCACATCAAACCCGGTGGAATATTTTCCGGCGAAAAGCGTATAAAAATCAGCAGGTTGTCTTTTACCCAGGATAATTGAACCAAGTTCCATGGCATCGTTCATATTTCTTACGATAACTGAAGGCCCGGCCTTGGAGGCACGTGAAAAAGTTGCACGGGTCTCTTCATGTGTGGGTTTTCCATGGACGATAACTGTGTACGCTTTTTCTGCGATTTGGAAACTCCGGTTCCAAACCTTTTCTACAAACGGGCAGGTAGTATCGTAACGGTTGATTGCAATGCCCTGGGCTTTGAGTTTTTCTTCAATGGCTAGTGTTGCACCAAATGCCGGAATTATGAGTACATCTTCATCAGTCAGAGATTCAAAAGGTATAATCTGCCGGCCTGAAGTATCCTGCAGGAACAATACACCCCGTTGAAGCAGATCAGCATTCACCTGCGGGTTATGAATCATTTCACTAAGTAAGAAGATCCGTTTCCCAGGATTCTCTTCAATGGTCCGGAATGCAATGTCAATGGCATTTTCCACACCATAACAGAAACCGAAATGCCGCGCCAGGTAGACCTGTAAAGGTCCAAAATCAAGAAGGGCCGGAATGAAATCCTTTTTCATCTTGTCCTCCAGTTTGCGTTTTTTCTTTACTGCACTAATCAGGGGGCTTCTGTATATGATGGGTACATTGAATTGTTTCATATTAATAGCAAAGGTGATCTATATTCTTATTAGAATGCTGCAAAGGTACAATCTGGAAAGAGATTTGTTATAACTACTCATTCTTGTCTCGAATGCTTTCAGGGGGAATTGACAAAATGTTTTGAAAATATTACTTTATGCCGACTTACATTTGATTTTTCAATGAATTAAAAGATAGCCATAATATGAGAAAAGATCAGTTCAAACAGGCTGAATGGATTGCTACGGCCAATGTATATGAGGTCAATATACGGCAATATACCCCTGAAGGTACCCTTAAGTCTTTCCAGCCTGAACTTGTCCGTTTACAAAACATGGGAGTTCAGACCCTCTGGTTCATGCCCCTGACGCCTATTTCGGAAAAGAACCGAAAAGGTACGTTGGGCAGCCCTTATGCTTGTAGTGATTATACCTCCATCAATCCCGAATTCGGAACAATAACTGATTTTAAAGACCTGGTCATAGAAGCACATGCCATGGGATTTAAAGTGATTATCGATTGGGTCGCCAATCATACAGGCTGGGATCATGTCTGGACTATTGCGCATCCGGATTATTATAAACGGGATCCCGATACCCTTGATTTTAAAATGGCAAGTGGCATGGAAGACATCATTGAACTCGATTATCAAAATCCCGGTCTGCGCGATGCTATGATAAAAGCCATGAAATACTGGGTTACTACATTCGACATTGATGGATTTAGATGCGATCTTGCTTTTTGGGTAGAGTCTGATTTCTGGCTTGAAGCCAGAGCAGCCCTGGAAAACTTTAAGACACTTTTTTGGTTAGGTGAGTTTGACCCGCTTGAAGTGCCAGCCTATCTGGAAAGTTTTGATGCAGCATATACCTGGACCTGGATGCATAAAACAGCGGATTTCTATACCGGGAAGGCGGATTTGAAAACATTGAAATACATTCTGAAGCAGTATAGTGAGGTTTGCTACAACGGGAAAATGCCACTCTGGTTCACCTCCAATCATGACGAGAACAGTTGGAACGGTACGGAGCATGAAAAATATGACAGTATGGCCAGATCACTTGCTGTTTTCAGTTTCACCTGGAGCGGTATGCCCCTGGTATACAGCGGGCAGGAAGCAACAAATACCAAACGCCTTGAATTCTTTGA
>JANYAL010000279.1 GCA_025361325.1 Bacteroidota bacterium | reverse complement strand
GTGTTCCATAAAGCACCTGTGATCATGTCAATCCTCCCTTTCAGAGAAATTGGTACAGCTCTAAGGGAATAGCTGCCAGGGCTGCATATACCGGTTGGGAATGCTTGTTATGTTTACCGGCTTGTAAAAAATAAATTTGGTAGCAACTAAATAAATTAGTATATTTGTGCTAATCAAATTAGTTATACTATGTCAGTAGCCGGACAAAATCTCAAATACCTGCGCAAACTCCGTGGATGGACACAGGAGGAATTTGCCTACAAACTCCAGATCAAACGTTCTCTCATTGGTGCATATGAAGAGGAGCGTGCTGACCCCAGACTGGATGTTCTGGAGATCGTTTCAGATATGTTCAAACTGAGTCTCGATGAGTTATTACTGAAGGACCTGCGTATTACATCTGGAAATTATCTTGCTAAAAGAAGGCAGCAAAAGATGATGAGTGCCGACAGGAACCTCATTCATTTTGTTCCGGTGAAAGCAGCCGCGGGTTACCTGGCCAGCTACGCCGACACTGAATTCATCGATGAGTTGAATACCTTTACCCTGCCGATGTTAGCGAGCGGTAATTACCGGGCTTTCGAGATCATTGGCGACAGTATGTTACCTACGCCCAGCGGAAGTATAATTGTTGGTGAAAAGATAGACGGTACCAATGATATAAAAAATAACCAGGCCTATATAGTAGTGAGCCGTAATGAAGGTATCGTTTATAAGCGGGTAGAGAAGAATAACCGTTCCAGGAATAAACTCACCTTATTCAGTGATAACCCTCAATTCCAGCCTTACCAGGTGAACGCCGAGGATGTGGTGGAACTCTGGCAGGCACAAATGGTGGTCAGTAAAGTAATCCAGCAGCAACGATGGGATGTAAGTTCACTGGCCAGTATGGTTAATAATCTCCAGAGCCAGGTAAGCACTTTAAAGAAGAAGCTTAATTAAGTAAGAACAGAAAAGCAAAACATGAATGAAATGGTAATTAATGAATCCAGGAAACTGGAAATTACACCCTCCGTCGTTCCACTCGAAAAGAATTTTGATTTCTTTACCGGAAATTGAAGGATATAGAACAGGAAATTGATGATGCGGCTGAAGACTGTACAGATTGGGTAGATTTCGAATCCACACAAAGAAACTATAAGGCATTAAACAGGCAGGTAAGTATAAATCATTTCTAAGATGCTTTGAATGGAATGACATTCAATGGAATGTCCGTACGCTGATTCGGTTCAACGACAAGGCTTCGGAGTATATATTAGGCAGGCAGCAATACAGGAATACTGTTAATCCGGCCTTACGTTCATTTGATAAAAATATCGGCCAATTCCTGACATCGGTATCAACTCTTAGGTAGTGATCATTTTTCTTTTCCAAAGGGACAAAACAAATATGGATAAGCCGGTATGGGGCCAGGCAAATTCAGAATATAATGGAAATCCAGGGAGTGGAACTGGTATATGAGAAGTATGAATAGAAAATGTAAATCGACCTACTTATCCTGAATTTATGTGCATTCTTCATGAATAACTCACAACACTTAATATTTAACTTAGCAAATAGATACATCGATTAATAATTAAAAACAAACACTTATGATTAAATTACAAGTCATCGGCAATTTGGGAAAGGATTGCATTGTAAAAGAAGTAAACGGCAAGACTGTCATTAATTTTAGCGTAGCTCATTCTGAGCGGTACAAGGACAGCCAGGGAAATCAGAAGGAACGGACAACTTGGGTGGAATGTGCTTACTGGACAGATAAAACTGCTGTTGCACAATATCTCGTAAAAGGGAAGACTGTCTATTCCGAAGGTTTCCCTGAAGCAGATGCCTATACCAATAAAGAAGGTCAAGTTTCAGCAACATTGCGTATGCGGGTTCAGAGTATTCAGTTATTGGGTGGAAATGCAGGGGACAGTCAGGGTTCAAACCAGGGTAATGTAAGTCATTTGGGTGCAGGTGTGAGCCCTGTTGGGGTGACCCAACCGGCCAATGTAGTGACACCTGTTGACGATCTTCCGTTTTAGGTTTATTCATGGTCAGAGGCTAAGCTTCCCATCAGGGGAAGTTTTTTTGATTAAGAAAACAAACAATATTCACATGGTGAGATATAAACTGCCATAATTTCATCTTTTTTACGTTCCAAAAAAGACACCCCCAGTCACTGGCCTCTTCCCATAAGTATTTACCTTGTGTAAAATATCTGACATGTATAAACTTTTACTATTTGCTTTTCTTATCATTTCTTCTTCTCTTTTGGCACAAAAAAATTATGTGCAGTATGTCGATCCGATGATCGGTACAGGTGGGCATGGACATACTTATCCCGGTGTGGTGTTACCACATGGAATGGTACAGTTAAGTCCTGATACCCGCCTCGAAGGTTGGGATGGTTGTTCCGGGTATCATTATTCCGACAGTTTTATATATGGGTTTTCCCATACGCATTTAAGCGGCACAGGTTGCAGTGATTACGGTGATATCTTACTGATGCCAATGAGTGGTATACCATCTCCGGACAATAAGATTTATGGTTCAACATTTCAGCATACTAACGAAAAAGCTACACCGGGGTATTATTCTGTTAAACTGGATCATGATAATATCCTTGCTGAACTTACAACTACAACCAGGGTTGGATTGCATAAGTATCATTTCACATCCTCAACTGCTTCCAATATCATACTTGACCTGAAACACCGCGATGCAGTGATCCAATCATCAATCATCATCATTGACGATTATACCATTGGAGGCATGAGGCGCAGCAGGGCATGGGCTGATGACCAGTATGTTTATTTTGTGATCAAATTTTCTGAACCTTTCAACAAATATGTTGTCTGGTCAAATGATTCGGTAATGGAAGCCCATAATGAGTATTCCGGAAAGAACCTTAAAGCTTTTTTCCAGTTCAGGGATAAAGTGATAATGACAAAAGTTGCCCTTTCTGGTTCAAGTATGAAGGGTGCAATGAAGAACCTTTTAGCGGAATTACCGGGATGGGATTTCGAAAAGGTAAAAAATAATGCAACAATGATCTGGAATAAGGAGCTAGGCAAGATCGAAGTGAATGGGGGAAGCAAAGTTCAGCTGCGGACCTTTTATACAGCCCTATACCACACCATGGTAGTACCCAATATCTATATGGATGTAGATGGCGAGTATCTGGGAAGGGATAAAAAGATACATATGGGGGAAGGGTTCACTAATTATACCGTCTTCTCACTTTGGGATACTTACCGTGGTGCTCATCCGTTATATACTCTGATCGACCGGAAACGCTCTTTGGATTATATAAAGTCATTTTTGG
>JANYAL010000278.1 GCA_025361325.1 Bacteroidota bacterium | reverse complement strand
TTATCACCACTCCAAATTTTACATTTAAAATGCTTTGCAAATGCTACGTAATGAGTATCTTTTGGATCAATATCAAGAACAAGTTTTTCAGCGATTGCCCATGTTGATCATTTTATCTGTTCTTCTGATATAAAAGTTATTTCCTTAGACACTTGGAATTCGGCTTCCTTTACCTGCACAATTGATAATTTGGATAATTTACAAAGACGTAGGTAATGTTTTTTTATTTCAGTACGCAAAAAGTCTGGGGCTATGAAACCAAAATGATCCTGGGAATTAATAAGCAAATCACCAATTTTACCATGGGTATTTAGGATACCACTAAAAATAATGTTAGCGTCGACAATGAAATTCACTTAATGAATCTTCTACGGTTTTTTGCCCACCAGGAAGCATTTACCTCATCAGCGAGTTTATCAACGTCTGACTGCTTGGCCTTACTTTTTGATGTGGTCTCTAAATATTTTATATAGTCTATAAGTCGTTGCAAGCCAAAACTGTCCACAGAAGATGAAACTGTGATTACGATTTGATTATTTATTGTCCTTTCTATAAGCATTATCTATTACTTTAATATGCTATAAAGATAGCAATAATGTCTTTTATTTAAACCGAAGGTTTGAAATTTCAACCGCCCTAGTGCGTCTCCGCCAACAGCGGCATAATGAAGACCAGGGAAGACATACAGCAGCGTAAAATGATCACCGCTTGTGAAAACACAGGGGGTGGAATTCAATTTTTGCAGCTTCGCATTCAAGCAGCACCCTCCACTATTTGCTGCACCGTTGAGTATTACAGAGGGCGGACAGCGATATCAGGATAACTTATACATCTTTCCGGGCATCGCGTTAACCACCCCTTGCATTTCCAGCATCAGCAGCGCTGTTGCCACGGCACTGCTGCTGAGACCGCTTTTCAGGTAGAGTTCATCGATAAGGATAGTTTGCTGCTGCTGCAGGATATCAACAATGATCTTTTCATCCGGCGATAATTCAATGAACAGTTCACGTTGCTTCTTCACCGTTGGTTTTTTCTTTTCGCTCCAGCCCATACTATCCATAATATCGGCCGCGCCAGTTATCAGCGCAGCTTTATTGTTTCGGATGAGGTAATTACAGCCTTCGCTTTTTAGCTCATTTACCTTTCCGGGTATGGCAAATACATCTTTGTTGTAACTGTTGCCCAGTTCGGCGGTGATGAGCGATCCGCCTTTTTTTCCGCTTTCAATTACGATCAGTGCGTCGCAGATGCCGGCTACAATGCGGTTACGCTTTGGGAAATTGGGTTTATCCGGCTGGGTATAACTGCGGAATTCGGTGAGTAGTCCGCCCTGTTCCGTCATCTGCCTGGCGAGGCTGCTGTTTTGCATCGGGTAGATCCTGTTGAGCCCATGGGCTAAAACACCCACAGTGGGCAAGCTGCTTTTCAATGCGGCCCGGTGTGCAATGGTATCGATGCCAAATGCCAGTCCGCTTACAATAAGTATATTTTCTTCCTGCAGGTCCTCTATCAGCTTTTCCGTGACCGTTTTACCATACTCCGAATAATTACGTGTACCCACGATAGATAGGATACGGGAAGTGTTCAGGCTGGCAGCGCCGCGGTAATACAGCATAGCCGGACTGTCGTAGCAGTTCAGCAGCCGTTTGGGATACCCCTCTGCAGTCAGGAACAGCGGGGTGATATGGTATTTTTCCATGAAGCGGATCTCTTCTTCCGCTCGGGAGAAGTCATTGAATTCCCGGATGCTCCTTGCCCGCACGGCACCAATGCCATCTATATATTCCAGTTCCTTTCTGCGTGCCCTGAACACAGCGGCAGCGCTTCCGTACTGAGTGACAAGGGTCTTCGCGTGAACGTCGCCAATATGGGGCACAAGGGTGAGGGCTACCTGGTAGAGGAGTTCGTTGGGCATGGGGTACGGTTTTCAGTTTGTAGTGCTTCGTTCGTAGTGCTCAGCTTGCAGTTTGCAACTATTACTTTCCATTCAAATAGTTCCTCTACCTCGATTTGTCTGCAAATTGCAAACTGCCGGCTGTTTATTTCTAATAATCACAAAATAAAATAAAAAACTAATTACTGACAACGGATAGTTCCGTCCTCCTGTTCATCGCCCTGCCGTTTTCGGTGCTGTTGTCGGCAATGGGTTTGGTGGCGCCAAATCCTTTGGCAGCCAGCCGCTGGGCATTGACGCCTTTTTTTACCAGGTATTCCACCACAGCAGTAGCCCGGTTGATACTGAGCTGAAGGTTCTCTTTGGGCTGACCCACATTATCGGTGTGTCCGTCGATCTCGATCTTGAGGTTGGGATTTTCGAAGAGCAGCATCGCCAGTTTGTCCAGTTCGGAAATAGAAGCGGGTTTCAATTGCCACTCTTTGGTATCGAAGAATATATTCTTCAGTACGATAACGGCGCCTGCTGTGATGGGCTGCAGGGGGATGTTCTTTATATATTCCGAATCTGCGGCATCGGCCGACAGGGAAAAGTTATCAGAGAAGAAGAGGTATCCCTTACGGTTCACATTAAAGGCATAATTCTTTCCCACTGGTAGGGTCACCAGGTAATTGCCCGCTTCGTCGGTCTGTAAACGGCTCACCGCCCTGCGGCTGACCAAATCCGTTAGTTCAACGGTGCAGGGTAGTCCGCCCCCTGTCTTCTTGTCGAACACTTTCCCTTTCACCCACAGCGTCCGGATGGGGCGAATGTCTTCCCGAAGGGGGAAACTGTAAAGGTCGAGGCCTCCCTTGCCTCCCTCCTTGTCGCTGGCATAATAGGCTGTCCTGCCGTCGGCGGCCACGATGAGGGAGCCCTCATCATCGATGGTGTTGATGGGGTAGCCCAGGTTCTCGGGTTGGCTCCAGGCGGTATCATTTATTTTTCGTGTCAGGAAGAGATCAGTGAGCCCATAGCCCGGGTGGCCGTTGCTGTTGAAATAGAGGGTTTGGTTATCGGCATGCAGGAATGGACAGCTTTCATCCCCGGACGTGTTCACAGCGGGGCCCAGGTTCTGGGGTGTGCCCCATTTCCCGTTCGACTGCCGGTGTGTTACCCAGATATCCCTACCGCCATACCCACCCGGGCGGCTACTTGCAAAATAAAGATCTTTTTTATCGGGCGACAGGGAAGGGGATGATTCCCAGGCTTCGGTGTTGACAACAGGCCCCAGGTTTTGCGCCTCGCTCCATCCGTTATTGGTGCGGATTGAAAAGTACAGGTCGCAGCTCCCTTCTCCTTCGGGGTAATTGCAACCGGTGAACACCAGCAACTGCCCATCCTGCGAAACGTTCTGTGCACCCTCGTTCAGGTTGGTATTCACCCGGCCGCCCAGGGGCCTGGCCCTGCTCCAGTGTCCATCCACGAGATCGCTTTCATAAAAGTCCTCGTCATCGTGTACACGCCGGGTGAAGATCATCTTCTTCCCGTCGATGGTCAGGGATGGAAAATATTCAAGATCGGCAGTATTGATACTGTCGCCCAGGTTTACGGGTGCGAAAATGTAATTGTGCTGCGGGTGTGATTGCTCATAGTCTAGCGCAAAAGCATATGTACTTTTCCGGTAGTTCCCGGCCTTCACGCTCTGCGGGTTCAGTTTGGGGTTCTGCAGAAATTCATTTACGGCGTTCAGGGCCTTGCGGAAGTTACCGGTTCCGGCCAGTGATATGGAATAGGGTAACAGGTAAGTCTTAGCATACACGGAATCCAGCTTCAGTGCCGTCTCAAAATCACGTACCGACGACGTATAGTCCTTCAGGTTGGCATAGATGCCGGCCCGCGACAGGTAGGCATCTACAAACCTGGGTTCAAGGACTATGGATTCATTGATATGCTGTATGGATTCGGCATACCGGCCCGCCTGCGCTTCCGTATAGGCCTGACCGTAAACTTCCCCGGCCTTTTTGTTGACTTTGTCGGGGTCGTACCATTGGGCGCTGGAACTATGAAACATGCCCAGGGAGAATAAGAAGAACAGTAAAACGGGCAGGGGTTTGATACGATGATTTCGCATGGTTTGTATTTCATGGATGAAGGTAGAACGAAATGCAGAAAACCTGTTGGGTTTTAACAGACCTGTAGGGTTTTAATAATCCGCCAGCACTTTCAGGGAACATGTATATACTTGTGTACCTGCAGAGACAAGGTCCATTTTGGATTTCCCTTGATGTATTCGACGATCACCGGGGTTATTTTTTCCGCCTTGTCCCATTCTGGTTGCAGGTATAATTTGCAGGTGGGGGCTACCCGTGCGGCATATTTTTCGGCCCAGCCCAGGTCCGATCTGTTAAAGATCACGATCTTCAACTCATGCGCAAGGGGTATGATATCTTCAAGCGGAGCTTTGAATTTTTTGGGCGACAGGCAGATCCAATCCCAGGTACCGCTCAGCGGATGCGCACCCGAGGTTTCGATATGTGTCTTCAGTCCGGCCTCCCGTAGTACCGTAGTCAGTTCATCCAGGTTATGCATCAACGGCTCACCCCCCGTTACCACTACAATCCCCGCCTGTGTTTCCCCCACTTTCAACTTCAAACTTTCAACCTCTAATTTTTCATGCTTATCAGCATCCCAGCTATCCTTCACATCGCACCATACACATCCCACATCGCAGCCACCCAACCGGATGAAGTAGGCAGCCCTGCCCTGGTGGTATCCTTCTCCCTGGAGGGTGTAGAAGTGTTCCATTACAGGAAGCATGATTGAGGAAGGCTGAGTATTTGTCATAGAAAACCTTTGGTTCGGAAGCAAGATCAGGATTTAAACTCCACAGCGCGCAGCGTATTCTTCAACAGTGCCGCTATGGTCATCAGTCCCACGCCGCCCGGCACAGGGGTTATGTAACTGCATACAGGCGCCACTGCTTCAAAGTCCACATCGCCTTTGATGGCAAAGCCCGTTCGTTTGGTTGCATCGGCCACGCGGGTGATGCCCACATCGATCACCACGGCGTTCTCCTTCACCATATCGGCGGTGAGGAATCCGGGCTTGCCCAAAGCCGCCACGATGATGTCGGCCTGCAGGCATATCTCTTTCAGGTTCGCGGTGCGGCTATGGCATACGGTTACCGTACAGTTACCGGGGTTGGTATTGAGACTGAGCAGGATGCTGATGGGCCTGCCCACGATATTGCTGCGCCCAATCACCACGGCGTGTTTGCCTGCCGTTTCTATCTGGTAATGTTCCAGCATCAGCATGATACCGTAGGGTGTGGCGGGGATGAAGCTGGGCTGTCCCTGCACCATCCTGCCAGTATTCACCGGGTGGAAACCATCCACGTCTTTTTCGGGGAGGATGGCATTGATCACTTTCTCTTCACGGATGTGCCTGGGCAGGGGTAATTGTACCAGGATGCCGTCTATATCATCGTCCTGGTTCAGTTTTTCGAGTGTAGACAACAGCTCCGTCTCGCTGATATTTTCCTCCAGTCTGATCAGGGTGCTTTTGAAACCCACTTCAGCGCAGCTCTTCACTTTGCTGGCCACATAGGTCTCGCTGGCTCCATTGGTACCTACCAGCACGGCAGCGAGATGGGGTGTCTTTTTGCCGGCCTGCTGAAGTAGCTGGGCCTGGTGTTTGATATCGGCCTTCACGGCCTGTGAAACGATCTTTCCATCGAGTAGTTGCATGGAGCAAAGGTAGGGCAATTTGCTGTTGGCAGTCGGCAGTTCGCAGTCAGCAGTCGGCAGTTCGCAGTCAGCAGGCTGAAAGTTGTTACCTTGATAGATACAACCTGCAAATTGAATACTCCGACTGCCCACTGCCCACTGAAAGCTGTTAGCTAGATAGATACACCCTCAAATTGAATACTCCGACTGCCGACTGCCCACTGCCGACAGGTAACAGAAAGCTGTTACGTAAATAAATAACCCGCAAATAGAATACTCCGACTGCTGACTGCCGACTGCCCACTGAGAGCTGTTAGCTAGATAGATACACCCTCAAATTGAATACTCCGACTGCCGACTGCCCACTGCGAACTGCCGACTGCCACTTGTTTTTCTCAAAATAAGTTTTTACTTTGAGACAGTTTTTAATCTACCTACCTACCCTAACATGAAAGCATTAATAACGATCATCTGCATCGGTATTATTGGGCATAGCCCTGTACCCGCACAATCCCTTAGATACCCGGTCGCACTGCCATACACGGCTTTGAGTGCATACAACCATGTACAGTCTGACCCCTTTTCCTTCACCTCCAACCAGGCCGCACTGGCCGGCGTGAAACAACCCATGATCGGTGTGTTCGGTGAACGGCGGTTCATGCTCGATGCCACCGGCGCTTACCGCCTCGCTGCCGTAATGCCCACACACCAGGGCGGCTTCGGATTACAGTTGGATTATGCCGGCTTCTCCAATTTCAGCGAGAGCAGGATCGGGCTGGCCTATGGCAGGAGCCTGGGCTCGGCTGTGGACCTGGGCATCCAGTTCAATTATTACGGGTACCGCATACCGGTATATGGTAATGCATCTGCATGTTATGTGGAAGGAGGCGCCATATTTCACGCTTCCGAAAGATGGGAGGCAGGGATCCATGTTTATAACCCCATTGGGGGGAAACTGGGCAAGGCCCCTGATGAAAAGCTGGCCTCCGAGTTTTCGGCCGGCCTGGGATATGAGATTTCTCCCGATCTCTTCGCAGGCATTGAAGTGGTGAAGGAGGAGGACAGGTACCTGTACCTGGTGTCGGGAATACAGTACCGGTTTGCCGACAGTTTTTTTGTCCGGGCCGGACTGGTCAGCGATACCGGTAGCCTCTTTGCCGGGGTAGGAGCGGGGTGGAATAAACTGCGGGTAGACCTATCTGCTAGTTACCATCCGGTATTGGGTTTCTCGCCGGGGATATTGTTTGTTGTTACCTTCTAGTTTGTAGGTTTAAGTTCTAAGTTGATGTGAAGACCCTTCCATTGATCGATGAGATTGGCAAGATGATCAATGCGCTGATCATTTACAATATGTACATCCGGCCCGCGAGGTCAAATTTTCAAAGTCCCTTGACTAAAAAAAGATAACAATCCGTGAACGCCTAACTATAATCTACAAACTAAAACTACCCCCCATGAAACGCTACCTATTACTACCCCTCCTCCTAATTACCCTTGCCTGCTTCTCC
>JANYAL010000233.1 GCA_025361325.1 Bacteroidota bacterium | reverse complement strand
CCATAAAGATATTCTTTGCAGTCATATCTTCTATCTGAAGGTAGTTCTTGATGTCTGTAACCCCGGGTTCCCCCTTCAGGGCTGCCAGGGCTTTAACGCCACTGTCGAAATCAGCTACGGTTCCGCTAACAGAGAGAACTCCGTTTTCATTGGCTACTTTAAGATCAGGTATTGAAACCCCTGTTGCAGTAACTAGGTCAGTAAAAGTTGACTGAACCGCTGCATTGGTATCAGCTGTTTTGGTAATATTTTCAAATAATCCCATTATTTAAACTTTTTTGTTTGAATGATCTATTTTTTAGCCATGGTTATGGTCGTATTGTCTTTCTTATTCTTAACAACACATTTATCTCCTGAGATCTCAACGATGTCTGCATCTTCCGAATTGGAACCGTCCGCATCCATCGTTGTCAGTGTTTTACCATCATCACTGATCTTCCATTTGCCGCCTTTTTCATTTCCGGGCATGGTCATTTCATACTTACCGTCTTTCATGAACTCCATGGTAGCTGTATTATACATCATGGTCTTGATGGAATCGGGCATCTGCGCAGCATCCCCGCCGCTGATATTCGTCATTTTCCATTTGTTCACAATAAGTTCTTTGGCTGATTTGCTTTTGCAACCAAACATAGAAACGGTTGCCAGTAACAGTACTGAAAGGATTGTTTTTGTAAATTTCATGATTAAGATTTTTATTATGAATGTTTATGCTGGCATAAGATTACGAAATTTTTTTGTTATAAAACCTGATGTAACATGATTATTTTATTAAGGATTATACGGATTATAAACAACCCAGGCGCCCCCCATCCACTGGCAAATTGATCCCGTTTATATATCCTGCTGCCGGGGAGCAGAGGAAGGCAACTGCTGCACCCAGTTCCACGGGCTGACCAATCCTTCCGGCAGGTATCTCAGCCACAAGTGCTTTAAGAACTGTTTCCTTACTTGTAGCATTATTCCTGGCCCTGGTACTGATCACATAATCGGCCCGGGCAGTATTGGTAAAGCCGGGCAAAACATTGTTGACTGTTATGCCAAACGGACCCAGTTCTGTCGCCAGGGTCTTGGCCCAGGAAGCAACTGCAGCCCGGACCGTATTGCTTACGCCGAGACCTTGGATTGGAATCTTCACTGAGGTGGAAATAATATTTACTATTCTGCCGAAACCGGTTGTTTTCATCCCCGGAACTACAGCCCGGACAAGATGATGGTTGTTAATGAGATGGCTGTTGAAAGCAGCTATGAATTCATTAGCATCTGCTGACAGCGCTGGTCCACCGGCAGGCCCCCCGGTATTATTTACCAGGATATGAATGGTATGCCGTTGTACAAAATCGTCGATTACAAGCTTTACCTGGCCTGCCATTTCAAAATCGGCTACCAGGTACTGGTGCTGTTGTCCGTAAGAAATGTCGAGTGTTTGTACTGCTTCCTGTAATTTTTTTTCATTTCTGGCTATGAGTATAACCGAACAACCCAGTAAGGCTAGTTCTACAGCACTGGCATAGCCCAGTCCCTGGGTGCTGCCGCATACCAGGGCTGTTTTTCCGGAAAGGTTGAGATCCATGAATATGTTTTATATAAAGCTACTATAAAAACGTAATCACTTTATTGGTTCTTGTTATAATCAGAGAATATAAGATTGCAACTATTTTTCCGCACATTTCTCTTTCAGATGTGGATAATTCAATAACAGCATTACTCCAACCATTCCGCTATATTCGCAGCGCTGAAATAATAGAAGATGGCAGAGAAGAACTTGTTCGATTATACCGAAGACTCCATCCGCAGCCTCGACTGGCGGGAACATATAAGGCTTCGCCCGGGCATGTATATAGGAAAATTGGGAGATGGGAGCAGTCCGGACGACGGTATTTATGTTTTACTCAAGGAAATCATTGACAACTGTATCGATGAACATACCATGGGGCATGGGAAACATATTGATGTCAATATCGAAGGAAAGACCATCACCGTCCGGGACTATGGACGGGGAATCCCGCTGGGGAAAGTGGTGGATGTGGTGAGCAAGATCAATACCGGGGCCAAATACGACAGCAAGGCTTTCCAGAAAAGTGTGGGACTGAATGGAGTAGGTTCAAAAGCCGTGAATGCATTAAGCAACTACTTCAAAGTGACCTCCATCCGGGAAGGAAGGGAAAAGACCGTTGAATTTGAAAAAGGGATCCTGATTAAGGAATTTAAGGAATCAAAAAGCAGCAGCGAGAACGGCACGCTGGTCACTTTTA
>JANYAL010000225.1 GCA_025361325.1 Bacteroidota bacterium | reverse complement strand
TCAAGCGAAAAACGGGTACATTTAAATTGACCGGTTTCTTTGTCCTTTTACCGCTATAGCTGAACTCATGGTACTCTGGCTCATCCAGGATCAGTTTCCTGATATTGATCTTTTTATTGCTGAGATCAAAAATATCGGCATTCAGGTTAAGTTTTTTCACAATAAGACGGGATTCCTTGCCCATCCATTGATCCAGTTGATTCACCTGGAAATTCTCCAGGTCGATCTCTTTCAATGCAAACTGCATCCCCTTTTTCTGTGTGGTGTCTTTATTAGGGCCGGAAAAATAATCCACCAGAAACTGGTAATTCCACACGGAGTCGGTCCTTTTCATATTCACCATGGTGTTCTTCAACCCGATATATTTGAGGGTGGCATTGTTACGGAGAAAGAACCAGTCGGTGATCCGCACATTGGCATTGCCGGCATATAGCAGTGTATCCTTCTGCTGGTCTTCTACCACCAGGCCCTCCAGTTCCATCCTGTTGAACAGGGAAAAATTAATATGCCGGACACTTACCCGGGTATGCAGCCGCGCGGAGAGGTTGTCTGTAACGATACCGATTATCCAGTTCTGTACAAATGGGATCTGTATGATGAACCACAGCAGTATGATCAACCCGATCAATACCAGCATGGACCTCTTTAATATTTTCAGGAATCTGCGCAGAGTAAAATATTAGATGTAAAATTAACTAATCGTGCGGTAAGGGCAAATTCAGTACCAAAATTCAAATTTTTAAGAAAAGCCGGAACAAGACAGGTATTATAGCTGCTATGCCTGATATCAATGATACTAACATGCGTTTATAAGTAAAGGCATAAGAGTTCAATTGATTACATGACTGTGGATGTTATATGAAAAAGGAGCATGCCGTATACCGGAATTGAACATGTAAAGATTTGAAAAGTTCAATACCCTTCTGCGTCATCATCGCCCCTGTTATCCCCGACCCCGGTGATGATATGATCGCTGATCTGTATGATATCGGTCCGGCCAATGCTTCCCCTTGTCTTCAATGTGTATCCCATTTTTTCCAATGCAGCTACCGTGATCTTTGGAAAACCTTTCTCGATGTCAACGGTGTCGGGTGTCCACTGATGATGGAACTTGGGTCTGTTCACCGCATCATCGGGTGATAGTCCGAAATCAATGATATTCACCAGGGTCTGGAAAACGCTGGTAGGAATGGTGGTGCCCCCCGGTGTTCCTACTACCAGATAGGGCTGGCCGCTTTTAAGTACGATGGTGGGGGTCATGCTGCTGAGCATCCGTTTGCCGGGGGCAATGGCATTCTTGTCGTTGCCCAGGGCGCCGTACATATTGGGAACGCCGGTCTTCACACTGAAATCATCCATTTCGTCATTCAGTATAAAACCTGCACCCTGCACAACGACCTTGCTGCCATAAGTATCATTCAGGGTGGTAGTCACAGCTACAGCATTGCCGGCGGCATCCACCACGCTGAAATGAGTGGTCTCTTCACTTTCCCTGATCATGCCTGGTCCAGTTTCCCTGCTGTTACCTGCCATTCCGGGCCTGTAATCCTGCATTTTCTTTTCGAGGTAGGCATCGCTCACGAGGGTCTTCACAGGCACATGCACAAAATCGGCATCACCCATGTATTCTGCACGGTCGGCATAAGCCCTTCTTTCCGCTTCTATCATTAACTGCACCGATGCGGGTGTCTGGAATCCCATCGATCTAAGCCCCCTGTTACTGATCATTTTCAGGAGCTGCTTCAGGATAATGCCGCCACTGCTGGGCAGGGGCATGGTAACGATATGAACGTCCTCGTAGTCGAATTCCATCGCTGTTCTTTCTTTTGCCTGGTATTGCTGCAGGTCATCCATTCCGATGATTCCCTTGCCCCGTTTCATCTCTTCCAGGATCAGCCGGGCTGTCTCACCCGCATAGAATCCCTTTTCACCCTGGTCACGTATACGCTTTAATGTTGCAGCCAGGTCCTGTTGAATGAGGGTATCTCCCGACTTCCAGTGACTTACCCGTACAAAGGGAGTAGGGGCGGCGTTGAGCCGCAGGAAATCCTTTCTTTCGGAATTGAGCGACCTGGCCTGGGCATCCGTGAGGGCAAAACCTTTTTCCGCCAGTTCTATAGCAGGTGCAATTAGTTTTGCGAAGGGAAGTTTTGCAAATTTCAGGGCCGCAAAGATGCCGGCAATGGTTCCGGGCACACCAGATGAAAGGTGGCCTTCCTGCGACAAAGCCATGACCGGGTTACCCATACTGTCCAGGTACATATCCCGCCTGGCCCTGGCGGGTGCTTTCTCGCGGTAGTCGATAGTAATGTTCTTTCCATTACTGAGGTGTGCTACCATGAACCCCCCGCCGCCGATATTGCCTGCACCGGGGAACACAACTGCCAGGGCCAGTTGCGTGGCGATGGCCGCATCCACGGCATTGCCGCCCTGTTGTAACATCTTGATGCCTGCCCGGCTGGCCAGGGGATGGGCACATACTACTGCTGCTTTTTTACAAGTGACCTTTTTCTG
>JANYAL010000186.1 GCA_025361325.1 Bacteroidota bacterium | reverse complement strand
TATCTTCTCCAGTTCCTCACCACTGGCAGCATGACCTCCCAGGGCCTGTAATACCAGGTTGGCTGAGGAACCAGCGAACAGGGTATCGATCATCCTGTTAAGGAACTGTTTCTGGGTCTTTTCGCGGGTTACCGTTGGCGTGTAAATATGGGTCTTATTGCGCTCATCGCGCGTTACCAGGCCTTTCTCAAACATGATCTGCATGAGTTTTAGGGTAGTGGTATAACCGGAATCCTTGGTCCTGGAAAGTTCCTCATGTACTGTTCGAACGGTCGCGGATTGCTTTTCCCAAAGAACCTGTAGGATCTCCAGCTCGCTTTCAGTAGGCTTTGAATACTTGTTAATGGTCATAATACGATTTATTTCGTATGGAAAAGTACGATATAAGTCGTAATTACCAAATCCTTTCTTATAGTTTTTTGAAAATTTTAGGAAACCTGACTGGAATTAACCTGGTAACCTGATTATCCTGTTCAATTCGAAGAGGCACTCAATTACCCGGAAGCTTATAATCCTGAACTAGGGTTATTGATCTATTATGATGCAAAAAGCCCCGATTACCAGCGGCTTTATATGAAGAAATGCAAACCCTTTATTTGATCCTGACAATCAGTTGACCAGGCTTAAGTGCGGTTCAGGCTGCCTCGTTTAGTTAGATTTATTATTCAACTCCAGGTCAGCTCCGCCCAGGGCATCGATATATGACTTATATTTTACAACAATGTCATCTTTCTGTTCAACGCCATCAATGTACAGATTACCTTTTTTCAGCGATAAGGTATAATTATCCTTCATCAGCAGTTTGTCTGAAGCCAGTGCATCCACCAGTTTATCTACAGGCTGCTTTATGCTGGCCGAAACCGTAACATGCATCGTGGTATTACTGTCATTTTTGATGATCCTGATCTCCTGTTTCACTTCCTGGTGCTTTGCTTCTGCCTTGCCATATATGCTGGCCAGGGTAGGGGCAATTACCAATGAAACAATGCTCATGAGTTTTATGAGGATATTCATGGATGGGCCTGAAGTATCTTTGAAAGGATCACCCACCGTATCACCGGTAACGGATGCTTTGTGTGGTTCGGATTTCTTATAGAACATCTCCCCATTGATCTCTACGCCCTTTTCAAAGGATTTTTTTGCATTGTCCCAGGCACCGCCCGCATTGTTCTGAAACATTCCCATGAGCACACCACTTACGGTAGCGCCTGCAAGGAATCCGCCCAGCACTTCCGGACCAAACGCAAATCCAATAATGAGGGGGCTAAGGAGTGCAATGGCACCGGGCAGCATCATCTTCTTCAATGAAGCCTGGGTAGATATGGCAACACATTTATCATATTCCGGTTTACCGGTTCCTTCCATGATACCGGGTATGGAGCGGAACTGTCTGCGCACTTCTTCCACCATGGCCATAGCAGCCTCTCCCACAGCACGGATGGCAAGGGAAGAGAAAATAAAAGGTATCATACCGCCAACAAATAAACCGGCAAGTACGGGTGCTTTATAAATATCAATGCCCTGGATCCCCGAAATGCCAACGAATGCGGCAAAGAGTGCCAGCGCGGTGAGGGCAGCAGACGCGATGGCAAAGCCTTTTCCCGTAGCAGCGGTGGTGTTACCCACGGCATCCAGTATATCTGTCTTCTCCCGTACTTCTTTGGGCAGTTCACTCATTTCGGCAATGCCACCTGCATTGTCTGCAATGGGGCCGAATGCATCAATAGCCAGTTGCATGGCGGTGGTGGCCATCATACCTGCGGCTGCTATGGCAACCCCATATAATCCTGCACACCAGTAACTCATATAGATGCCTGAGGCCAAAACCAGGATCGGCATACAGGTACTTTCCATTCCCATACCCAGCCCTGCGATGATATTTGTGGCATGACCCGTTGCCGACTGGCGCACAATACTCTTTACCGGGCGTTTACTCATGGCGGTATAGTATTCCGTGATCATGCTCATTAGGGTACCTACGGCCAGTCCTACAATGATGGCACCATATACACCATTCCTGGTAAAAGTATGGCCTCTGAGCACCATGGTATCCGGCATCAGGAAATTGACGAGAAAATAGGAAGCAATGGCGGTAAGGACGATAGAGCCCCAGTTACCCATATTGAGTGCGTTCTGTACTTTTTGTGTGCTTAAACCGGCATTTTCAGAGATTCGAACAAAGAAGGTACCGATGATGGAGAATAAGATTCCCATGGAAGCGATCAGCATCGGAAGAAGGATCGGCGACATGCCACCAAAATGGTCTGTCAGCGCATTGGTTTCCCTGCCCAAAACCATGGTAGCCAGCACCGTGGCTACATAGCTTCCGAACAGATCCGCACCCATACCGGCTACATCGCCCACATTATCGCCCACATTATCTGCAATGGTAGCCGGATTACGGGGATCATCTTCCGGGATACCGGCTTCCACTTTACCCACCAGGTCGGCACCAACGTCGGCTGCTTTAGTATATATGCCACCGC
>JANYAL010000180.1 GCA_025361325.1 Bacteroidota bacterium | reverse complement strand
ATCGGGTACCTCAATGCAGAGAACCTTTTCGGTAACGTGGAGCGGGCATTGGGACAACAGGTGGAGATAAAGGGGAAACGAGCCACCATCATTGGTGTACTGAAAAAAGAAGGTAAAAATTTCATCGGCTGGGATTATGACAATTGTGTGATGATGTCCTATAATTTCTGCCGCCAGATCTTTGATGAAAAATCATCCAATCCCATCCTCATTGCCAAGGGAAAGGAAGGCACCACCACCCCGGCACTTATGGATGAACTGAAAGGCATCATGCGCCAGGTGCGAAAGCTGACCCCCCTGCAGGAAGATAATTTTGCCCTCAACAGTGTGGAAGCCTTCAGCAAGGCCATCACCGGATTCTTTACCATGGTGAACATTGTTGGCGGCATCATTGGTATCATCAGCCTCATCGTAGGCCTGTTCGGCATAGCCAATATCATGTTCGTAACAGTGAAGGAAAGAACCGCAGTCATCGGCTTAAAAAAAGCCGTGGGGGCTAAAAGCAGCAGCATACTGTTCGAATTCCTGATGGAAGCCATAATACTATGCCTGATGGGTGGCGCGGTAGGACTGTTGTTCGTATTCATACTCACCAAAATATTATCTGGGCCGCTCAACTTCCCGGTTTATATCTCGCTTCCCATGCTGTTCATCACCATCCTCGTTTGCCTGGTGGTTGGTATTCTTGCCGGCATCTTCCCGGCATCCCGGGCAGCCAAGCTGGACCCGGTGGTGGCAATACGGTCGAAGTAGATGTGCAGATGGCAGATGGTGTTAAATCATTGTACTGCCGGCTAATAAATATGAACTATGAACTTTCAACGGTTAACCATACTCGCCATAGAATCTTCCTGCGATGAAACATCTGCTTCGGTATGCCGCGATGGGAAGATCCTGTCGAACATCATTGCCGGCCAGGCCGTGCACGAGCAGTACGGAGGAGTGGTACCCGAACTGGCCAGCCGCGCCCACCTGCAGCACATCGTTCCGGTTGTGGATGTAGCCCTGCGGACTGCCAACTGCCAACTGCAAACTGTTGACTGTATCGCTTTCACCCAGGCACCCGGCCTCATCGGCTCCCTGCTGGTTGGCGCCCAATTCGCCAAATCCCTTGCCCTGTCGCTCAATAAGCCCCTGGTAGCCGTTCACCACATGCAGGCGCATGTGCTGGCAAACCTCATCCCGGAAGAAAAGCCTTCTTTTCCCTTTCTTTGCCTTACTGTTAGTGGGGGGCATACGCAGATTGTGGTGTGTGAATCACCGGTAAAACTCAGCGTGATCGGCGAGACCATCGATGATGCGGCAGGAGAAGCGTTCGATAAGACCGCCAAACTGCTGGGCTTACCCTATCCCGGGGGACCATTGATTGACAAGTATGCCGCCACGGGTAACCCGAAGCGCTTCTCCTTTCCCGAACCCCGGATACCCGGGCTTGACTTCAGTTTCAGCGGCCTCAAGACCTCCATCCTGTATTTTCTCAAGAATGCCGGCGAAAGCAATGTATTCAAAGAAGAATTCGCCGCAGATGCCGCCACGCAAAAACAATTCATTACAGATAACCTGCCTGATATCTGTGCCTCCGTACAGAACAGGATCATCAGCATATTGCTCAACAAGCTAAAAAAAGCAGTAAGGGAAACGGGCATCACGCAAGTATGCCTGGCAGGGGGGGTAAGTGCTAACAGCGGATTGAGAAAGGCATTCATGGATCTGGGAGCAGTGGAGCATTGGAAGACCTTCATTCCAGCATTCGAATATTGCACCGACAACGCAGCCATGATCGCCATCACGGCTTATTATAAATACCTGGCAGGAGATTTTGCGGAGCTGAGCGTGAGTCCTTCGGCAAGGGCAAATCCCGAAACCCCAACCCCCTGAACGAGCTGCACCTTATCAACTTTATCAACCTTACCTGCGACATGTCCAACCCTTTCTTCCGGTTCAAACAATTCACCATCCGCCAGGAGAACTGTGCCATGAAAGTAGGCACGGATGCCTGCCTGTTCGGTGCGTATATGGCGAGGGAATTAAAAGACCTGGAAGGGAAAATACTGGATATTGGTACAGGCACAGGTTTGCTGAGCCTGGTACTTGCACAGGAGTCGGCGGCGGAAATAGATGCCATAGAGCTCGATGATGCTTCGTACCTGCAGGCTAAAGATAATATGGAAGCTTCGCCCTGGTGGCGCCGTTTGCATGTATACCATGCCGATATTATTACATTCCCTGCATCCAACCGGTATGATCACATCATATCCAACCCGCCCTTTTATGAAAATGACCTGCGATCGGGTGATGCAGCAAAGAATTCTGCAAAACACGAAAGTTCCCTGACCCTGCTGCAATTATTGAAGGCCATCCATGATCATTTAAAAGAAGATGGATCATTTTCCGTACTGCTGCCCGATCACCGCGTAACTTATTTTGAACAGGAAGCAGAAGCTTTCGGATTCCATGTCAATACAAGAACACGGGTACGTCATTCCGAAGCACATGCTCATTCCAGGGGGATCCTGATCTTTTCCAAAAATAAGATACCCCTGAAGGAGGATGTACTGGTCATCAGGGATGACAATGGAAATTATACCGCTGCCTTCAGGGATTTGTTGGGGGCATATTATTTGAACTTATAAGGGGGAATGGATACCGGACAGGCAGCTCTATAATGTATCTCCCTTTACAACCTACAACGGCTAACTTCCCACTGCATCTTCCCCCGCATAGTCATGTAAGTAATCAAACAAAGGAGTAAGCTTTCCTGCCTTCACAATGGTTGCCCGTTCAATAATTGGAGAACCTGTTAAAAGATCTCC
>JANYAL010000154.1 GCA_025361325.1 Bacteroidota bacterium | reverse complement strand
CGGGTACCTGTCCATTTGAGTTCTCCGGTATTACGGTCATGGCCCTCAAAAACCTGCCCTGACTCCGAAACGGACTTCCAGGTTGTAGCCAGGTCGAGCAGATTCACGAAAAAGTTGTTGGTGAGCATACCCGGACTGTCGGTGAAGACGCCGTGTTTAGACTTATCGAAATTGGTGTTTAGAACACGCATGCCGCCAAGCAGCACGGTCATTTCAGGAGCAGTAAGCGTAAGTAATTGTGCCTTGTCTACCAGGAGTTCCTCAGCCGATACCCGGTGCCCGGAACTCAGGTAGTTACGGAAGCCGTCGGCTGCCGGTTCCAGAACTGCGAATGATTCCACATCGGTCTGTTCCTGCGATGCATCCGTTCGCCCCGGGGTAAAGGGCACGGTAACATCATGACCGGCATGTTTCACCGCCTGCTCAATGGCTGCACAACCACCCAACACGATCAGGTCGGCCAGAGAAATACCCTTACTGCTGCCATGAGCACTATTGAATTCATTTTGTATATGCTCCAGTGTTGTTAACACCTTAGCCAGTTGAGCAGGATCGTTCACTTCCCAGTCCTTCTGGGGGGCCAATCGAATACGTGCACCATTGGCGCCGCCCCGTTTATCGGAGCCACGGAAAGTTGAGGCAGCCGCCCACGCTGTTGATACCAGTTGGGGAACTGTCAGTCCGGATTTAATAATGTTACCCTTCAGTGATGCGATATCGGTATCATCGATGGGCTTATACTGTGCAGCCGGGACAGGGTCCTGCCAGATCAGCACTTCGGCGGGCACTTCTGGTCCCAGGTATCGGGCGCGGGGACCCATATCCCGGTGTGTGAGTTTGAACCAGGCACGGGCAAAAGCATCTGCAAAAGCATCCGGGTGCTCATAAAAATGTCTTGAAATCTTCTCATAGTTCGGGTCAATTCTTAAGGCGAGATCTGTTGTAAGCATAAAGGGTGCATGATGCCTGGAAGGGTCGTGGGCATCCGGCACTAAACCGGCACCTGCGTCGCCTTTAGGTTTCCATTGATGCGCACCGGCGGGACTTTTGGTCAGTTCCCATTCATAGCCGAAGAGATTTGCGAAATAGTTGTTGCTCCATTTTGTAGGCGTGGTGGTCCAGGCGCCTTCCAGTCCGCTGGTGATGGTATCTCCTGCTTTACCGCTTCCGAATGTATTCTTCCAGCCCATGCCTTGTTCCTCTATCCCTGCTGCGGCGGGTACTTTGCCAACATATTTGCCCGGATCGGCAGCACCATGCGTTTTTCCGAATGTGTGACCACCAGCTATGAGCGCCACAGTTTCCTCGTCGTTCATGGCCATGCGGCCAAATGTTTCACGTATGTCGCGTGCAGAAGCCAGCGGATCGGGATTACCGTTAGGACCTTCCGGATTTACATATATCAGGCCCATCTGAACGGCAGCAAGGGGGTTTTCCAATTCACGGTCACCGGTATAGCGTTCATCTCCCAGCCATTTGGTCTCAGTACCCCAGTACACATCCTCTTCGGGTTCCCATACATCTTCCCGGCCGCCGCCGAAACCGAAGGTCTTGAAGCCCATCGACTCGAGTGCAGCATTGCCGGCGAGGATCATAAGGTCGGCCCAGGAGATCTTCCGGCCGTATTTCTTTTTTAGCGGCCAGAGGAGCAGGCGAGCTTTGTCGAGGTTTGCATTGTCAGGCCAGCTATTGAGTGGTGCAAAGCGCTGGGTGCCTGATCCTGCGCCACCGCGTCCGTCCGAGATGCGGTACGTACCTGCGCTATGCCAGGCCATGCGGATGAAGAAGGGGCCATAGTGACCGTAGTCGGCGGGCCACCAGTCCTGCGAAGTGGTCATGAGGTGGAAGAGGTCTTTCTTCAGTGCGTCCAGGTTAAGGGACTTGAACTCGGTTGCATAGTTGAATGCCTTATCCATTGGGTCGGAGAGTGAAGAATGTTGACGGAGGATGTTCAGTTTTAGCTGGTTTGGCCACCAGTCGCGGTTTCCGGTTCCACTTCCAGCGCTTTGCTTCAGCGTGCCCCCGGAGAACGGGCATTTAGCCGCACCGTTGGCTTGAGCAGATGTGCTCTGTGATGTGTTAGTGTCCATATAATTTTACTAGTTGATTTTTTTGAAATATAAAATTAGGCGAATCTCAATTAACATCATCAGCCAATGCTTAGATCTGAATAATTAACCCTGAATATTGTACTGGATTAACCATCTGAAGAGAGGTAGCCGGGTAAATATAACATGCATTGAGTTTTTAAATAGAACTACAGTTTATTTATTCTCAGTGAACGTTTAAGCAGCTGGCCTGTATATTTCAAAAATGAATCCCGGATTTCTGAAGGATTAAATACGGATTGGGGTTACCAGATCGGGTGAAGGTGATTACTCATTGCAGGCCGTCAAATTAAACTAAACTTTTTCCCAGGGCGTGTTTCCTGACTTAAAGGAACTTTTATTGTTTTTACTTTTTAGGGTCTGGTTTAAAAATTTACCATGAATATGAAGGATAAAAAATATCACTGAAATGGATCAGTGATATTTTTTATTGATGGTTCGGTAATATTAATGCTGATTTCCCCTTCCGTTACTTTGAAAGGCACCGATATCTTTTCCCGGTGGCGTTATTTCGGTGGCGCCATATTTAAGGCCTATAGCTACATCAGCTCTTGGCGTGAAGCCTGTAAAACCTGCGTTAATGCAGGGAGAAGTGGGTTTTAATGCAAAATTATAATTTCCCACTACAGCGATATCTCGCAATTGCAGGCCGGCTGGCAATGGTACGGGGCCATTGATGAACTGCGGGTTGTTGGCACCAACAACTGACTGGGGAGCAGTATAAACGGCACCAACCGTCCATCCTGAGGGTAAATAGGTTGAAGGTTTTGGAATATCTGTTTCCTGTGGCAGGCTGATAGCGGTACTTACTGATAAAGACGGAATGAACTGGCTTGCCACTGATAAAGAATCAGCATAATAGAAATTATATCCATATCTCAGATTAGCAGTGTCAGCAATGGGGTTCTGCACTACGCGCAATCCGAATTTACAGTTTACGATCAGGTTATTATAAGCCATACCGCCAGCACCCTGTTCAAAATTAATTGACCCGCCCCTACCTGCTGCTGACCTTCTATAGCCGCTGTTAACGATCGTGTTGTTGTACATTCTAACATTTGAACTGGGTACGCCAACGCCAACATTGATATTGGACAATTTGGGTCCATTGGTGGCCATTCCTATACACAGATTATAGGCAAAATCACCGATGGTACCGGCTTTTGCATTCATCGCTTCGCCACCGGTATAACCGCATTTTTCAAATGTATTCCGCATGATAGCGATCTTACCGCCATTTATCCTGAACGGATCATCAACACTTCCATAGAGCCAGGAATCTTCGAGTACTAAAACTCCGGCAGGGTTGGCAAAATAAAGCGGGTAAGGACTGGTGGCACCAGTGAAACTTTTCATGGCGGAGCTTATCGTAGCACCTCCGAATTCAATATGAGTCCATTTGATTACCATGAGTGGGCAGATTGTAGCTCCAATGATACCGGTCCACTTACCTTTTAAAGCAGGATCAGTATCAGGGTTTGCACCATTTTGATCTGTTTTGGTAACGCCCGGATAGGTGATCATGATGGGATGATCTTTGGAACCTAAACTAAGTAAGGTGCCCTTCACTCCAAGTCCAATGGGTGCACCACCTGAAGCATTAACACCAAAATTAAGTGTTACACCTTCCTGGATGGTTAGTGTATCACCGTCATTCACAAAAATATCACCGCAAACCGTATAGGTCTTTCCAGCCAGCATAGTGCCTTTGATGGAGCCCGTTAAACAAGCGGCATCACTGATGGGAGATGCAACGGGTACCGCCGCTTTCCAGAGATCCTTGTTATCAGGATTCTTTGTACAGGAGATGAAAGTTATTCCTGTTAAACAGATGCTTATAAAAAAAATAATATTCTTTTTCATGTTTTAGTATTGAATGATATTTATAATTTATAGCGGAAGCCTAATAAATAAGTGGTTTTGTAATAATCTTTCTGTATAATGATCTTGTTGCCGGGACCGGTCTGTAGTGCAAGTGCCCTTGAACCGCTTGCTGCCAGGTACGTGTTATAGGATTGGTGTAAAGACAAATCAAATGGTGCATTGGTAATATTATTCACTTTACCGTAAACTGTAAGTTTCTTCACGATCCTTTTTTCGAAGGAAAAATCCAGTTGTGTAGTAGGCGCCTGCCAGTAATGCAATCCTAAATAAGGGCTGATAAATGATATTCGCTCACCGGTGTACACCAGGGCTGCCTGGAAGTCAAGTCCGATTTTTGGATTTTTATAGATCAGGGACAGGTTCCCTACATTATTGGATTGACCTTGTAATGGCCTGGTCTCTGATTGTCTTTTTGATACGATATTTCCGGATGAATTCCTGAAAGAGTAGATCATGCTGTCATTGGTAATGCTGGACTTCGTGTATGTATAATTCGCAGAGATACCAAATACACCGAAGTATTTTGTAACTACACCTTCAAAGCCATAATTGGTAGCCCTTCCGATATTTACCGGCTGCAGGTAAAGGTTGTTGATATTCAAAGGCTTTACAGCTGAAATTTCTATGGGGTTCTGGATGTTCTTGTAAAATACACCTAATAAGACCTGGTCTGCACTTGCAGAATATCTTTCATACCGGAGATCCAGGTTATCGGCTGAGGAGTGATTCAGGTTTACGGGATCGCCCACCTCTTTAAAAAATTCACCGTCAACGCCATCCGGGATCAATTCAGCAAATCCGGGTCTTGCCAATGCTTTATAATATGCCAGTCTTATATTCTGATTTTTTGTGAGTGCATATTTGAACTGCAGGCTGGGTAATACATCGGTGTACCAGATGGAACCTGATTTTGCATTCACATCGGGCCCTAATTGTGTTTCATAATGCTGGTGTGTGTATTCCACCCGGAGTCCGCCCAGTGCTTCCAGTTTACTGGTCAATTGCATTTTACCCTGGAGGTATCCGGCGGATATATTTTCCTTGAATGTATAGTTATTGCCGGTTATGTTAGGGGCGCCGTCTGCGGGCGTTTTGAATACCCATACCGCATTATTGATATTCGTATATAATTCGCCCAATTGTGGGTTTAAACCATAGGAGACATAATAATTTTCCCTGGTTTTGTCCCTTAACAAGCCACCCAGTTTCAATTCAAGTGTTTTGCCCAGTAACATGGTATTCTTAGTCAGATTCAGATAGGCCGAATAATCTTTATCACTGTTGTGGGTCCAGATATGTGACAGGGATTGAAGTTTATCGCCGGAAAGGGTGGTAACCACGATAGGGTATTCATGGATGAATTGTGTCTGGTCAGGAACATGGTTATTGGCTATGGAATAAACAGCACTCCAGTCCAGTTTTAACGAGGAAGAGATGTTGTGGTTCCCCTGCAGGGTGGAATTGTAAATGGATTGGTATTGCCAGGTACTCCTTTGCATGTTATCCACTAATGAATTTAGAGCCACGGTATCCCATATGATGCGGGATTGAAAATCATCCAGTCTGACAAATGTATTCACCAATGAGATCTTATTGTTCTTATTGATACGGAAGTCAAACTTGCCATTTAATCCTGTTCGCATGCTTTGCACTGAATAATGGCGAAGCTGAAGGTCGGAGAACAAAGGAATATTATTTAAGCCAGGTTGTGGATTGGGCAGAAAGAAATTAGAAACGGCCCCACGAAAAATGTTCTGGTAACTGCCCGAGACGATGAAACCGAATCTATCATCTTTCCCGAAACGGTTGCCAATGGTAACGCCAAAAGTTGAATTTACCGGTGTATTCCTGTCAGAAAAATTAAGGTGTGCAGAAGCGAAATCAGTAGGAACTGCAATATAGGAATTGCCTTTAATTTCAGCAGGGGATTGTTTGTTCATGCTGCTCTTATCGAATTTGTCGTAATTCGCTGATGAAAAAGTGGTGTTATACCCAAGGGACCCATTTACCTGGAATAAAAGTTTGGAAGGTGCATCCTTCATAACCAGGTTGATGGTGCCGCCAATGGCATCTCCCTCCATACTGGGCGTAAGGCTCTTGCTCACTTCCAATCTTTCCAGTAATTCGCTGGGGAAAAGGTCTAATGGAATGAAACGGTTCTTGTTATCCGGGCTGGGAATTTTGATACCGTTGATCAGCGTATTGATGTATCGTTTTTCCATGCCCCTGATGATCGGATACCGGGCTTCGCCTGAACTGCTTTTTTCAATGGTAACACCACTCACCCTTTGCATGGCATTGGCTACCGTGATATCAGGAAGTAATTGAATGGTCCTGGAAGATAAAATGTTCACTATGGGTTCAGCAATCTTTTCAAGGTGTCGGGCTCCTTTGTCATCTTTTAGACTGGAAGATGAAATAGTAACTGAAGATAATTCTAAAGCTTCGGGTTCAAGAGAGATATTGACAGTTTCGACAGCATTTCCTGAGACAGTGACCTTTGTTTCAATGTTGTTCTTATAGCCCAGGTTTTCGATCCGGATCGAGTAATTACCCGACTTAAGCTTACTGAAGCTAAATGAGCCATCCAGCTTTACAAGGGTGGATAAATTGGTATTATCAAGCTTCGCCAGGGCGCCTACTAAAGGTTCGCCGGTATTGGCATCAATAACTTTACCTTTTATACTTTGTGATAATGATGTATTTGAGATCACTGCTGTGATCAAAAGCAGTATACCAGTTTTTGTTAGATTTTTTGAAAATATCATACTCAGTTTTTTTGGTAAGCGAAATTGTACATTTCGTTCTGTAATAGTCGTGTGAATATCAATACTTAACCATTAGCTAATGATTTTATAACATTTTGATAATATTTACTTAACAATTAAATGTGAAGAGGAGTTAGTTTTCGGAGGAGCTTAC
>JANYAL010000153.1 GCA_025361325.1 Bacteroidota bacterium | reverse complement strand
CCTGACCGCTGAAATCCTCCAATACAACAGATGCTTCGGATAGTGAAATCCCTTTCTTTTTGGCAATGAATGCCAGGAGAGGTGCAGGTTCTCCTTCATGCTGATCCAGCCGGATTACTGATTTGGATGGGTAGATTTTTTTATTGGTGAAATCGGTGATAGCGCCGGTTTGGAAAAGGGATAAGCTACCCAGTCCCGGCAGCGGACAGGTCTTTTTCTGAAACAGGTATGAAGCGATAAGTTCCCTGGTATCGGCCACTGTTGTTAGGTTATGGACCGGGCAAAGGTAGGGGGTAAAATTGAGGGAGGCAAATGGCAGATTGCAGATGTATAAAATATAGATATGCAGGTGTGCAAATCTGAGCATGCTGTGGTTCAGACATGAAATGACTTGATTGGCTTAGTATAAATTTCTGATACGAGGAAACTTGAAAACATTTGCCAGCTGCGTATTTGCCTGCTGTACATACCTAAAAATTTATCCTCGCCCCACCCAGCAGGTTCAGCCCATATACCTCATAGTTGTGCCAGCGTTGGTATTTGTTGTTGAGGATATTATTCACATCAAACCAGGCGCTGAAGGTTTTGTTTACTTTGAATTCGATCCCTGCGCTCAGGTCGCTGCCCGCGGAGAATGTGCCGTAGGTATTTCCCTTTTGCAGGTAATTACCACCTGTAAAAACATAGAAATCGCCTTTCAGCATTACTTGCTTGAAAGCCCACCACCGCAGCGAGGTATTGAATTCCATCGGAACGGTGTTCCAGGCCTTGGCATTGGTTTGCATGCCGGTGTAGCCATTGAAGGTAAGGCCTGCCGTTAGGGTCAACTTGTCCTGGTTGATATAACTCAGGTCGCCGTGTACACGCAGGTCATTGACCTTGCTTTCATTGCTGATGTTGAAGGCCTTTCCGTCGGTTGCCGTATCATTGATGAAGAAAGGCAGGTTGGTGTACATGATCCAACCTACTTTGGTATTGAAGTTGAAATGGCTGCCGATGGTGGCTTTGATACCCCCATAATATTCCGTCTCCTTCGTATTACGCTGTACGGTCAGCGTATTGAGGTAGGGGTTGATGGCCGACAGGTTGCGGAAAGTGTTCTTGGTGTAACGGCCCACCCAGCCGGCCTGGAACATGAGCACTTTCTCCTGTATCTGTGCCTCGGCGTAAACGTTTGGCAGCCAGACGAAGGATCCGTTATCCCAGGTGGGTGTGATGCCCCCGTTGATGCTTAACCGGGGTGAGGAGAACACCAGAGAAGGTGCCACCTGTACGATGTTATTGGTAAGGGCCACATTATTGAACAGCCCTTTGGTATTGTACGAAGTGATGTCTGCGCGACCGTCTACCTTGAAGGCGAAAGCCTCCCCGAACTGTTTTTCGATGGGTGCATCCAGTACCAGGGTGCTTTCAGTGAGACGGTCCTTGCTGGAAAAGCTGCTTACCGAAATGTTGGGATCGTAATTGATCTGGTATTCGCCCGGCACCGTATTACGTAATCCGGCATGCAGCATGATATCCTGGTACTGCCGCTGCAGGCTGTCTTTCTGGTATTTATATATGGTATGGTCATAGCCATACAGGTAATTGTCATCCATGCGTGCCTGGGCACTGGCATAGAATTCATTCTTAGGCATGAAGAAACTTCCCATGGCCCGGATGTTCAGGTGTGAATAATCCTGGTACTGGATCTTGCCCTTGGAGGAAATATAATCCGCATAGAGGTTGAACAATCCTTTCCTGCCATCACCAAAACTGAAACCTGCACTTACATAAGGCGTGGAAAAATTACCGAACCCTGCCTTCAGGTAATTCCGCATGCCCAGGTTCAGGTTGGAATCCATCTGCAGCGCTGCTGGCTTCAGGGGTATGGGCTGGTAGGAATAGAAAAGGTTCTGGGGGGGTATATTATATTGCAGGTTCGGATGCGTGGTATCTGCACGGAACTGTGTGGCCGATAAATTGATCTTTACGGCATTACGCAATACAGGCTTGTAGGCCGACGTAATGTCAATGGTCGTTTTACGTGTGGTATCCTTCTGGGCAAACACAGTTTTATTCACCAGCAGGCCAGTGCAGGATAAGAAGATATAGGTCAACAGTCTTTTCATGTTAAAGGTATTCATGTTGCTTAGTTACTGATTTTTGAGGTTGTCTTTTCTTCAGCGATGGCTTTATCCAGTTTTTCCTGTGCCAGGTTCTTGAGTTCAGGGATCACCGCATTCTTGGCTACGCTTTCATAAGTTGCTTTCGCATTGAAATAATCCTTCTGCTGCATGAAGATATCGCCCAGCAAAATATAACTGCTGGTCACCCAGAAGTCATAGGAACCTGTTTCTTTGATTGCTGTCATTGCTGCTTTTTCCGCTGCAGATAAATTATTTAGGATGAAATAACAATGGGCTATTTCGTATCTCGCCTCTGCACCCCAGGCCGACCTGTTGATAGCAGCCAGTGATTTAAACGTGGTTACGGCATTGCTGCAATCATTGTTCACCTGTTGCGACTTGCCCAGCACCAGCAGGGCAATGGAACGGTCATCGGTACTGATTCCTTTCTTGGTGAGCAGGTTTTTTGCCGCGTCATTGGCGTTGGCATAATCCTTTAACTGGTAATAGCAGCGCACCAGTCCACGTAATGCCTCCAGTTGGTTGTCCTGGTTTACCGCACCGGCGTTCAGCGATTCGAAATATTTACGGGCACCCGCATAGTCCTTGAGTTCAAAATATTCGATCCTGGCTGCTTCCAGCGTGGCCTTCTCAAAATATTTATTGAGTCCCTTGCTGTTCACATAGGCATAGCCGGTTAGGGCATTGGCCCAGTCCTTGTTCCGGTCGTAACAGTCACTGCGCAGGTAGTTGGCCTGCAGCGCATAGGCCCCGTCGGGATATTGTGCCAGGTAATTATTAAAGCCGGCAATGGCGGCGGTGCAGTCATTGGCCGTATATTTCAGCTCAGCCGCTGTGTAGGTGAGGGAATCGGCCTCACTCACTGAAATGACTTTGCCATTCTTGCGCATCAGGTCAACATACTCATTGGGCCGGCCCTCCTCCACATAGATATTTTTAATGTTCACCAGCGCTTCATCGGCCTCAGG